>SLSN01000049.1 GCA_007130415.1 Patescibacteria group bacterium | reverse complement strand
TTTCTGCTTGTTGCGCTTGCATTTGGACTTTTGCCCCTCCCTTTAATACATCCAAATGTTCTTCCGAAAAAGATTTTGCTCTTTCAAGTCTCAACTTCTCTTCTTTTTCAACCTGACTTAATATCTTGTCTCTTTTACCCATAAGCTTTACGATTTCTCTATGCTTTTTGTCATATTTCTTCTTATCTCTTTTGAACTTGTCTCTTTCTTCTTCTGCCTGGGCTATTTTTTCCTCTATGTCTTGTACTGCACCTTCAACCTTTTGCTTCTGTTCGTCCCACATTTTGTCGTTTATTTTAAAAACTTCTTGATGGTAATCATTTCTTGCAGCCATTATTTCATCTGCTGTACTATTAGGATTGTTGTAAATGTCCAAGGCTTTTTCCCTTAATTCCGAAAGATTATCGTCCTCTCCTTCAGCCTCGGCAACCTCATGTAACGTATCCATTCTCTGTTGGCTATTTGCGAATTTCTTAACATCTCTTTCATTCTGCTTATATCTTTTTTCAACATCAGAAACCCCCTCATTATACATCTTCCTAAGGTGTGTAACTTGTCCTTTGTTACTAGGTAATTTCAAAAATTTCTCAACTTCATCTTTATCTGGAAGTTCTTCTTTTTCTTGTCCTATATCTCTGTGTTCCTTAAACAATCTTTCATTCTCAGAAACTGTTTTTTCTTCAGGGGTGCTAGGGGGCATGTTTTTTTATTTTTTTAAATTAGTAATATCATTGTAGTAAAAAGGTTTGGTTTAGTCAAGAAAAGTCTTTTACCCCTACATTTAGTTTGTTGTGTGTGAAAAAGTAAATTGTAGTTAGTACAGAAAGATTTAGGATGATTAGTAATATTGGAAAGATATTATATCCGTAAGTTGGATAAAGTAAAGTTGAAAAAAAGATGAAAAGTGTTACTTGTATTGTAATGAGGTTTTTAATAAATTTTTCTTGTCCAATTGCTTGTAAAGCTGATATATATGGTGAAGCTAAAATTTGCAGGCAAATTGCGAGGAAAATCAGAGGGAAAAGAAACCCAGCTTCTAGTACTATTTCTTCTTCTAGAAAGATTTTTAATGCAGGCTCATATATGAAAAGTTGTAAAAAGAAAGCTAAACCCAGAATCAAAAGTAGATATTTTGTATAAGTGGAGAGCTCTTTTTTGATTCCCTGAATTTTCCCCTTAGAGTTTAAATCACTAAAATGAGGAAGAAGTTTTGTGTGTAAAATGGTTACTAGTACAATGGGTATTGAAGCTATGAATGCTACAGATTTATATATACCATTTGTATATGCTCCATCGATGTTCGTTATCAAAATTGAATCCCATTGTGTTAATAGTGTTAAACCGCCTGTGTATATGAATGTATTTAAGGCAAATTTATTAAATCTTCCGTGTTTTTTAGCTTCAAAAGGACTTTTTTCTAAAAGATTTTCTTTTTTAAGCCTCATTATTGGTATTATTGTATATATACCCCATGAGATTGCTCTTGCTGTCAAAAATGAAATTACAGGGTTAAGTTTAAATGCAAAATAGAAGATGAATGTTAGGGCTAAAAATAGAACAGAGGAAACAGCAAAATATTGGGTAACTTTTTTATGGTTTCTAAGGCCATTAAATATTAGTATTATTGTGTTTGAGGCGGAGAATATAAATGCTAGGAGTAGAATTAAGAGAAAACCTTTTGAAAGAGTTTGTTGCATTACTAAGTCGAGAAGTAGGAAAGTAAAAGCAGCTAGAAAAACGATTAAAAGTTCTAATTTAATGGTATAGGTTATTAATTGAGTTTTGCTTTTAACCTGGGGTAAAAATCTTTGAATTGCTTCTGGTAGACCAAAATCTGTAAAAACTCCAATTATGGCTATCAATGATATGAAATAATTGATTAATCCAAGTTCTTCGACTGCAACTATTTGTGCAAAGACGAAAAAGATTAATATCGGTGTGATATTAGAAAAAACGCGTACTATACCTGGTAAAAAATCTCTAATCATTTTTTATTAGATTTAATCTATTCTATTTGCATATCTAAAAATTCGTTCTGGTGAATTGTAAAGTTTACAAGTGTAAAGGATCAAGTCTGCTGTATAGTCATTGATTTCTGTACTTTCTTCAACTTTGTAGATTTCATATTTGTAAAGTCTTTGATTCCAGACGATTTCTAAATAATCGCCTACTCCAGTTTTTGGTAGATTGTAAAAGGAATTTTTGTTTCTATGCTCGTTAGTCCAGGTTATATAGCCAAAACGGTGTGAAGCAAGTATCATCACTAACTCGTCTTCTGGTGTGCCAAAATCGTTTACTCTCCAAATACCTTGTTCTAGCAGAGTATTGTAATCTTCTCCTTCAAGAATTGTGCCCTCTACTCCTATTTTAGGTATATTGAGAAGTTTTTTATTTGGTAATGCAAAATCAATAGGAGGCAGCATTTTTCCCTCTTTTTTCTCTTCCTCTTCTTCTATTTCCTTTTCCTCTATTTTTGAGCCATATCTCTCAAAGTCGGACTCCATGGATTGTGTTAGGGTTGTAAATTCTGCTTCAGGTGAGCTTAAGTTAAAGAAATGAAAAAGTTGTGGGAAACCGATAAATAGCACGGTAACGGTCGCAAATATTATTGCTATTATCCCTAATCCTATATTTATTTTTGCAAAGATGCTTAATAGCCTTTTCTTTTCCATTTTTTTAGTTTAGCACAAATCATATGGTAGCAATTTTAACATATTACCCTGATATTGACTATAGGTCTTTATTTCGGTATAATACAGCAGGTATTTATATATAATTTATTTATTAGAATAAATGAGTAAATATAAGGATTTTACAATCTTGATACCTTGCTATAACGAAGAGGAAACTATAGGTACCGTTTTGGTGCAGATGCTCTCTTTGAATCCCAAACATATTGTTGTTGTTGATGATGGTTCTACGGATAGATCTGCTGAAATAATAAAGTATTTGCAAGGTTTTGGGAAAATAATTTTGATACAACACACAAGAAATGTTGGTGTTGGTTCTGCTTTGAAGTCTGGATTTAGATATTGTTTGAATTTAAATACGAAGTATGTTGTAACAGTAGATGCAGACAATCAGCACTCTAAAAGAGATACGGTGAAGGTTATGAATAAAATAAAAAAGGATGAGCTTTTGGCAGTTGCTGGTGTTCGAAAATTTCATAAAAATATCCCTTTAAAAAAGAAATTTTCTAATTTTATGGCTAGAACATCATTTGTTCTCCTCTATGGTATCAAAACTCCTGATCCTCTGTGTGGTTTAAGAGCTTATGGTAAAGATATTTTGCCTGAACTTTTAACTTTGGAAAATGGCTATGACTGGGCTGTTAGTGTTAACAAATTGATGAGAAGGCTAGGTAAAGATTCAGGTTATGTATCAATAGATGCTATTTATACACCTCATTCATTGAGTAGCAAGAGTTTAACCTATTTTAAAGGTTTTCTAATGCTTTACAAAATGATTATGCTTGAATTAGCGAGAAAAGTTGATTTGTTTTTAAATAATGGTTATTCTGATTTAGAAATTGCTAAGGAGGCAAACGTCATTTTGCCTAAAAAACGAATTAAACCTATGGATATGCTAGATGAAAGATTATTTATCGTTTCAAAATTTAACTAAGAAAAGATGGGATTATGTTAGCGTTTGTAATCTCTTCCCACCCCAAGGTGGTGGCTTAGAAAATGCTGCTTCTCAACTATTACAGTTCCTAGCTAAAGAGAAAGGTTTTAATTGTTTAGCTTTCTATTCTGGAGATACAAACAAGTATTACAGAGAAGATGGTGTGGATCGTGTGCAGCTTAATACTTTTAAAATTTTCCATGGTTTTTATCCTCTTGTAGGTTTGAGTTATCTCTCCAAGCTTTCTAAAATTATGAGGTTAAATCGTAAGTCCACATTTATCGTATATGGTAGGCATTTTACTGGTAGTGTCGCTGCTAGTCTTTTAGCTAAAATACATGGTGTAAATTATCTTTACATTGACACTGGTTTTGAACCTAGAACTTTTAAATCCAATTTTGCAAATTTTTTCGCTAATATTCTTGATAGAACAATATTTTCTTTGGTGTATAAGTTTGCAAAAAAGAATGTTTTTGTATCAGAATCTTCTAAGAAATTTGTGCGAGGACGCTATGGTAAGAGGGTTGATGATGCAATAGTAATACTTAATGGTTTTGAAGAAGATGTTATTGGTCAGTTTGATGGTTGGAAAAAAGAGAAAAAAGTTGTTTTTGCATCAAGACTTTTACCAGTTAAAGATCCAGATACTGTGGCAAAAGCATACTTAGAATTATCTTCAAAGTACAAAGATTGGGATTTTTATCTCATAGGTAAGGGAAAATGTCTTTTTGATGAGATGAATAGGAATGAAATACCTGCAAATGTACATTTTGTTAATGAGCTAATGCCCCAGAAGGAGTTCCATTCACTACTTGCTAAATCAGCAATATATGTAAATTCTTCTCTTAGCGAGGGTTTACCTCTTGCAATTGTTGAGGCAGCAGCTTTGGGTTGTATTTTGGTTATGTCTGATATACCTCACAATATGGAAGTTTCTAGGGTTTCAGATCTTGAAAAATACTCGTTTCCTGCAAAAGATTTGAAAAAATTAACAGATGCTCTTGAGAAAGCAATGAATGATTCTTCTGAACTAGGAAATAGTTTTCATGAAGAAATAGCTAGAAAAAATCATGAAGTTTTTGCTAGCAAGAAAATTTTTGCACAGTATTGGGACGTTCTTAAGGATTTTTAATTACCTCCTCTAACAAGAAATACAGCATGATAATCATCTAGGTACACTCTTGGATAGATATCTAGTAATTGAAAAACGTTGTGATTTGTTTCTAAATAGTTAAATCTGTGTTCTACTTGGTATGTAGAAATTAAACTTTCCCAAGCTCTGTTCCTTTCAGCCATTTCTATTAATCTTTGTGATATACCTATGCAAATTTTTTCCTTTTGGATATTTTCAAGTTCTTCAATCTCTACTATTTGAATAAGGTTTCTTTGGGAAGGTTCGCGTATGAAGTTTGCTAATTTTTCTCTCGAATTTAAAGTCATGTACATTCCTCTCGCTGTTATACCCTCTCCGAAGGAGTGTATAGCGAGTTGAGTTTGTGGATCAGAGATTAGTACGCAATCTGGGTTTTCTTTTTGCCAGAATTGTATAAAAGGTTCATCTTTTTGAACTAGTGCAGTTCTGTTTCCATCCTCCTGCTCAAGAAATCGAGTTAGTTCAAGAAATTGATTACTGAAATTAAAAGCGTAAGCAGATATTATTATTACAATAATGCTTATTTGCAAATATCTCCTTGGAAAATTGATATCACTGAACCAAGAAATTAAAAGAAGGCTCGAAAAGAAACCAAATCCCAAGAGGAATTTCGAAGCAAAGGTTGGTGAAAGAAAGTATACGCCCAATGCTATGAGCACACCAAAATAACCGATTAGCTCAGGCAAACTTCTTTTTTTCTTACCTAGTACTCTAAAGAAAGCATAGATGAGTAAGAGCCATAATGCACCTAGCAAATTAAAAAGTACTGAAAATTTATTTGCAAAATCTGGATTACTTAAATTTCCAAACCATTCTGTTGTTTCTGTTTGAAAATATTTTTCTATACTAAAGCCAGCAGCACTTAGTAGTATTATGAAAGCAAAAAGTAGAAAGGTTTCTAAGAAGAGAAAATTTGGACTTTTGTTTTCCTTTTTAAGTAATTTACCATCAAAATATAGGTGCTTTACTATCAAAAAGCCTGTTAGAAAAGCCCCTATGAAAAAATGAGTTAGAATTAAAAGTATGCCTGCTAGAGAGAGTTCTTTTAATGTTAATTTTCTGTCGGTTAGAATCTTTAGAAAGAAGAGGAAAGCTAGTGTTTGAGGTACAAAAAAATGTGCGGTATATGCTAAGTTTTCAAATGTAAGCAATGCTAGTGTTGTTCCCAATATACCCCAAAGTATATTGTAATACTTTGTAAAGAATCTAAAAACTACCAAGGAAAAGATTAAGGTGAGAAAAAGATCTACAAAATAGCTAACCAGGTGAAATGGTAGTGTAAATGCATTGGTAATCATATTTAGGAATGTGTGATACATGAGTATTGGATATCCTTGTCCTGTGAATGTGTTTGAGTATGTTGCAGGCATTATTCCAAAAGTATTTGGGTCTTGCATCCCATTTAATACGGTTTTGTGTATTAGAATATCCGTTGAAATTATTGAGCCATAGTCTCTAACGAGGGCTATAATCAGAAGAAATATTGCAAAAGGTATTAGGGTGTAAGCAAAATTAAAAAGGGTTTTTTCAACTTTGCTTATTCTTTCTTTAAGTACGAATATTACAAATAGTGTGTGCCAGAACAATATTGTTAAGAGACCTGAGACGAAATATAGTTGTTGGAAATCAAAGCCATGTAGATGGTGTATTATTAGGTTGACAAAGTACATGATTGGGAAGTAAAGGAAGCATAGTGCGCTTGTTAGGCTGAAAAAGTTTTGTTTAAA
>SLSN01000040.1 GCA_007130415.1 Patescibacteria group bacterium | reverse complement strand
TAAACAAATTTTTTAAAAAATAACTCTTTCCTTATTTGTTTCTTAACCAATTTCATATTTTTAACATAATCTTTACTCATATTTTCACTCAACAATTTTGCAGAAAAGAGGGCATAATAAATTCCTTCTCCTGTAATTGGAGAAATTAAGCCAGCACTATCACCAATAAAATAAACATTTTCAAACTTTTTTAACAAAATATCATTACCCCTTGGCAAAAATGCACCTCTTTTCTTTTTAGACTTAATATCAATCATTGATAAGTATTGGTTAAAAAGATTATCTATTTTTAGTCTTCCACTAACTTCTCCAACCCCTACAGAGACATTTTCTTTGTTAGGAAAAATCCAACCATAGGAATTCATTTCCTCAAAAAAATAAACACTAACATCCTTATTTTTCATATCCTTTGTATACACCTCCAAAGCAAAATTGCAATTTTGTATTCTACCTATCAAATCTTTTCTTAATTGGCTGTGAACACCATCTGCACCAACTAACTTTTCGTATTTATAAGACTCACCTTTTATAACAATTTCTTGTTTGCTCACATCCAAAGAATCATATGTTGTGTTTTCCAAAATATCTCCACCAATTTTTAGATAATTTTCTAATACAAAATCATCCAAATGCTTTCTATGTACACAATAAACTTTTAAATCATCTAACCGCAAAATATCATCTCTATTTTTTATAAAAGCTTTTTCATAACTACAAACACCCAATTCTTTAATGTTTTCAACACCATAAATCCTTTCTAACAAAGAAAAAGCCTTTTTTGTTAACAACCCACCACATAATTTACTTTTATTTTTTAACTTTTGTTTTTCAACAATTAAAACCTTTTTGCTTTTCTTTCGAAGAAGATAACCCAAAGTACAACCAGATAAACCTCCTCCAATTATAATTACATCATATTTTTTTTTCGTCCATAACAAAAAAAACAAACAATATAAATCGAGTGATTATAACATTTTGTAAATAGAGAAGATAACAATAGTTTTTTAATCAATTAAGGAAAATATACTTGGGATAAAAATAGGGATATAAAATAAACAAGAAAGAGCCTAGAGGAATTGTTTGTTAAAAAGCAAAAGTTGCCACAATTCCTCTAGGTTTCTCACTCTCATAATAATGAAGATAAAACTGACACAGCAAGTGCTCCTAACAAGCCTACCAAAGCTAAAAGGGTTATAAAAAAAAGTTTATCTGAATTAGAACCTGTATCCATTAAGTATATCCCTGATAACCCAGGCACAAAAACCCACCTTGACCCCTTGTCGATATATATATGGATATATTACACTCCGCTGGAAATAATAACATTTAAAACTTGAAGAATTTTCTTAAACTCACATTCTTACCAAATTGCAAACTACCAAGTTCAAACATTTTAAAAGCAATGTAAAAACTACCCCAAACATAAAATGAAAGTACAAAAATGCTTAAAATAGCTTGAATAGTTTCAAGTTCCCCTAGAGCATTTCTAAAAAGTAATATGAATGGAGCTGTAAAAGGAGTAAAACTAAGAATAGTAGCTAAAGTCCCTGAAGGGTCTGCTACTATACTCATTATGAACCATACCGGTGCAATCGAGGCGATTACAAATACAGAAGAAAACGACTGAGCTTCTTTGTAACTAGGCACTGCACTAGCAACGGCAATCATCATATTTGCAAGCACTAGAAAACCTGTTGCAGTGTAGAATACTGCAAGCAAAATCTGTCCCAAATTAATTTCAACACTAGACCAATCTATTTCAATAGGCATGGACCCTTCTGTTAATCGCAAACCAATAAAAGCTAAGAAGAGTAGGGTAAATAGCTGTGTAAAAACAACGCCCACTTGTCCTAATAATTTACCTAAAATTAATTCTCTTGGCTTAACTATTGAAAGTACTGTTTCAATAACTCTGTTTTCTTTCTCTTCGGACACACTAAATAACAAATAACTTGTAGAAAAAGCCACTAAAATAAAATATAAAGCGACTGAAATTCCAGGAATTATAAATTGCTCTATAGCAAAATCACTTTCAATTCCATCCTCATAAAGAATTTCTTCCACTCTTAAATCCGCAACCATAGCAGTAATTTGTTGAGGGTCATCAAGACTCATAATAATACTTTGTCTTACTAGACTTATCGCTATTTCATTAAATATACCTATCGAAAAAATCCCTTTATCCTGAGCATAAACATTTATGCCTTCTTCAATAAAATTTTCTTGATAAACAAATAGGGCATCTATTTCTTCGTCTTTTACACTAGATAAGGCAGCTTCAAAATCATCAACTTTCTCAAAAGGCTCAACAATGAAATCTTCAGAAATAATCCCTGTTTCATCATAAATGGCTATTTTATCTGCAGATTCAGCAGCTTCTCTCAAACTCTCTTCAAATGCAGCCCCAGAATATCCAGAAACTAAAGATATAGCAACGATGAAAATTGGGAAAAATAATGTGGCCAACCAAAAGCTTGGAGTTTTAACTACCTTCAAATATTCTCTTTTCATTACAAACCAAAATTTATTTTTCATAATCAGATTTTGAAATTTGAACAAATATTTCATGTAAAGATGGAGAAGATAAATCAAAATTAATTATCTTTACATCATTTTTAATCAAAAATTTTAGGATATCATTATTCTTAACACCGTCTTTTGGAATAAGCTGAGCAGTATTTTTTTCAACCTTAGCTTCATAAAACTTTGTTTTTCTTGGCAATCTACCTCGAAAACGAAGTTTTATTATATTTTCACCAAAAGATTTTTTAATCTCTTCTAAATCACCATAGAGTGCAGCTTTTCCATCCTTTAACATAAGAACAGAGTCTGCAATCTTTTCAACTTCTTCCATTTGATGACTGCTAAAAAGTATTGTCGCTCCCTCAGAATGTAGTTCCAAGAGTTTTTCCATTAACAAATCTCTGTTAACCGGATCCAAACCTTTAGTAGGCTCATCCAATATTAAAAGTTTTGGTTTGTTAATTATGGTTATACCAAGTTGAATTTTTTGTTGTTGTCCAGAAGAAAGATTCTTTATTTTCTCATTCGCTTTATCAGCAAGACCCACCTCTTCCAAATATTTTTCGGACCATTTTTTACTATCAAGCAAAGTCAAACCTTTAAGGTTACCAAAGTAAGTCATCGTGTCTAAAACTTTGCTTTCCAAGTAAAGCCCCCTTTCTTCAGGGAGATACCCCAAAAGATTAGAAATTTCTGTAGAATAGGGCTTTCCTTTAATTAATAGTTCACCAGAATCTGCAGCATAAATACCAAGTAGTGCTCTCAAAGTTGTTGTTTTACCAGAACCATTTGCACCCAAATATGCAAAAATCTCTCCTTTCTTCACATCAAAAGACAAATCGTCTATTACTTTTAAATTATCAAAACTTTTTGAGAAATTCTTTATACTTATCATATGCCGATTATACACAACTATATAGGTTTAGAAAATATGTTAAAATTAAAATTATGAAAAATTCTTTCTTATCATACACACGGAAAAAACCTTTGGTTGTTTTCTTTATACTAACCTATATCATCTCTTGGACTTTGTGGGCTCCTCTTTTAGGAGCAGAAGAGGATTCTCCTAAATTCCTTATGGCATTTTTAATACTTGGAGGGCTAGGACCTCTTGTTTCTGGAATAATCGTTAGTAGAATTATTGGGGATATTAAAAATTTTAAAGAAAGAAATTTAAGATGGAAAGTGAAATATACCCAATATCTTCTCGTAATATTCTTACCAATACTAATGTATGCTTTCGCATATCTGTTGTTCATCGGTATTGGAGGCGAAGGCACAGACCCTGCTGATGTACCTCCCATATCACCAATACTAGCATATCCAGTGCTATTACTTTATGTCATAATCTTAGGAGGTGGATTAGAAGAACCAGGATGGAGAGGTTTTGCTTTGCCCCATCTTCAGAAAAAATATTCTCCATTCATATCTAGTATAATCATAGGTCTTTTTTGGTTCATTTGGCACATACCATTATTTTTTTCAGAAATAACATCTCAAACAGGTATACCTCTATTCTGGTACTTTTTAACTACTTTTGCTCTTTCCTGTATATTCACAATGGTATACAACAGGACTAACGGTAATGCTTTTTTAGCAATAATCTTACATGGTGGTATAAATGCACCAACTGCTTGGTACCCAATGTATGCATTTGCTAAAACACCAATAGGGGATATAAACTCATATATTCCAATTACAATTATTGCTTATATTACTGTAATTATTCTTCTAGTAATATGGAGGCCAAAATTTTTTAATAAATTAAATTAATCAAAATACATGAAATCTATAAACAAAATTCATTTATTCTACATATTGATAGCAAGTATTAGTCTCTTCTCTGCAGGGATTTTTTATCTCTCTGGAGGCAAATACGATTCTTCTGCAGGAATTGTATTAGCAATTTTTTACATGTTTATTCCAACAATAGCCACATTAATTATTGAAAAAGGAATCCATAAAGAAAAAAACTTACAAAAGAAACTTTTAATCTCTTTCAAATTAAACAAATGGTTTCTAGTGGCATGGTTAATTGCACCAATAATGGCATTTGCAACAATAGGGGTGTCTTTAATTCTTTTCGATGTGACATACTCCCCTGGTATGGAAGGAATGTTTGACAGATTTGAAACAATGCTAACCCAAGAAGAAATGGTAGAAATAAGAGAATCTATAAATGAAATGCCTATTAATCCAATATGGTTCATGTTATTACAAGGATTAATCGCTGGCATAACTATAAATGCCGTTGCTGGGTTTGGAGAAGAACTTGGTTGGAGAGGTTTTTTAGTTCGTCAATTTGAAAAGCAAAAATTTTTAAAAGTTGCGCTAATTATTGGATTTGTATGGGGTATTTGGCACTCTCCAATTATTTTAATGGGGCACAACTATCCCACATATCCTGTATTTGGAGTATTTATGATGACTGCTTGGTGCATATTACTAAGTCCTCTTTTTCTTTACATAACACTAAAAGCAAAATCAGTTATTGCAGCAGCTATTTTACACGGCACATTAAATGCAACTGCAGGGCTTTCAATAATCAGTTTGCAGGGTGGGAGTGAATTAAACATAGGTATGACAGGATTGGCTGGTTTTATTACCGTAACGTTATTTACTTTGATATTTTTCTTATACGACAAGTACCTTACAAAGGAAAAAATAATGACAAAAATTATAACTTTAGATTAAGTAGCAATTATTGTACTCTCAATTCTTCTTTCTGTAGCTAGAATGACTATTATGGGACAAGGTTTGAACTAAGCCATTAAAATTAACTTGAAAAACGGTTTTGTTGGTGATAGGGTAAAGAGATTTTATTTTTCAAAAATATAAATATGGAATATATTGGACTATTAGCACCAATCGCCTTTGTTTTTGCAATATCAGCTCTTGCTCAAGTAGGATCTTTAAAGAAAGAGGTCGATGAACTTAAAAAAGAGGTTAAAAACAAAAAGTAATTTAACTAACATCTCAATTTGATTTCAGCTCAACCCTTTTTTGCCAGAAGAAGAATATCAAAGAAAAAACAAGCATTTGAGAGAAAATTTCAGGAATTCCAATTACAAGTTCCTTAAAAAAATCAATTAAGGTTCCCTCAAATAAGATAAATTCTGTAAGAAATAGGGGAGAGCCTAAGGCTGTTAAACCAAACATAAGTAAAAAAAGTAACAACCATCCATTTTTTTTGTTTATATACAAATGATAAAAAGGATATAACAACAAAGCAAGGAAAAGACCCCTAAATATTTGTCCAAAAAAAACTAAAAGGACAGAGACTATTTCTTCTTGAGGACGCCATAGTTTAAAGATTTCCATTGTTTCTAAAGCTTCTCCATAACCTGAAATTTCATAAAATATACTTCCCACAATCATATAGGTTAAAAAATGTACAACTAAAAACCTCATACTATATTTCTTAATTTTTTTAGAATCTAATTCTAATACCTCCTCCTTTTCTTTCTTAACTTGCTTTTTCTCCTTGTTAAAATATTCCATCAACTTAAAAAACAGCAAAACAAAAACACCCATCTGAATTGCAACAGCTAATATTACTAAGAGATGTTCCCAAAATGTAATAAAAGTATAGATAATACCTTCAAATGAGCCTGGTTGTGGCTCTACAGAACCTATCAACGCTACTGCCCACATCGAAAGGAACATAATTAACTTACCTCTTCTATTTTTAAGAAAAAATTCTAGAAAAGGATAAAATATTAATGCAAAAGCTAAACCTCGTAAAAACTGTCCGATTATTGAAACAGAAGATACTTCTCTGAAAGATTCATAAAGTCTTAAAGCCACAGTATGAGATTCTGGTAATAGTCCTTGAATAAGTAAAAATATTGGAGAAATAACAAAGTATACAATTACAAAAAGGAGAGAAAAAACACTTAGATAACTTAAAATATTTACTTTTTTCATAGAATTGATTAATAAAATAAAAAAGTATAGGAAAATTTTTTATATTGTTAATTTTACATAACAATAACTTATAAAGTCAATAAAAATAAACCCTAACACTTCTACTTCAAAGATCCACAAAAAAATTGAGAAAAAGCAAATTTGGAGTGGATGGTGGTGGCAGGTTCGAACTTTTTTCAAAATACTTGACATCTCCAACCTCTCATGTAAACTATAAGGGTAGATTACCTACCCTTACAAATGACAAGATTAGAAAAATTACAAAAAACTAATTT
>SLSN01000027.1 GCA_007130415.1 Patescibacteria group bacterium | reverse complement strand
CCAATATACCTTGAACTTCCGAGAGAATATTTACTTCTTACTCCTGATGGTCGCTTAAAGGGAGGGATGTTTTTGCTAGCAGAGTTTTTGGAATATACGGGTATGCAATACCCTCTTGTTTCATCAGAAATTTTGAGGGCAAATATAAGCTTAAGAGAATATCCAAAGAATGTTGAATTTAAGAATCTTGCACCAGAGATTGAGGAAGAATTTTATACTCATGGCTTTGCAGCTTTTTCTAACCCATTTAAGCAAGAGGGTGAAATAGAAATAAATACTATGGAAATAGTATATTTTTATACGGGTATGTCACAGGAAATTGTTGTCCCTACTTTTTTGTTTAAAGGAAGTGGTCTTTTAGATGTTAATGGTAGCTTAGAGGAAGCTGATTTTACAGTAATAGCCAATGCTTTAGATCTAGAATATGTGCATATACCTCCCGATTCATATTTTGATGTGCTTGAAAGTTTGGAATAGTAATTCTTCTTGTAATTTCTTGTACTTAGTTTTAAAATCATACCATGAGAAAAAACATCCTTCTTTTAATAATTCTATTTCTTTTTTCTACCTCTTTGGTCCTTGCAGAGGTAAACTTTTCATTTACCAATAGGAGAAATTTACAATTTGATGAATCTCTGAGCTCCAATATTGAAGCCAACTATCATAGACCTCAACAAATATTAGTTTTTCATATTGAGCCAACTCATAATTACCTTTTGAATGATACACCCACTTGGATGCGTCTCTTTCACTACTACATTGTAACAAGATATGAATATCCTGATATGCCATTTAATTATGTAATTGACAGTTCTGGAAATATTTATGAAGCGATAGAGGATTCAGAGGGACGCGCATCATATATCGAAGGAGAACAAGGTTCTGTAACAGTAGCATATCTGTCAGAAACTTCGACTTTCTCACCATCTGCACAGAGAGGTTTTAGAGAACTAATAGAGGGATATTCTTACAAATATGCCATACGAAAAGATCGTGTTAAGCCAGTAGAGCTAATAATTTCAGAAAATTCTAGTTTACCTTCATATGAACCCTCTGAGGGTGTTTTTCAAGAATCATTTCTTTCAATGATTGAGGATTTTGAATATTCTGAAACAATGAACCTACGCTTTTCCGGTGAAGTTAAGGATATTCAACATCAAAAAAACATTGAGTCAGGTGAAAGGCTAGAGATTTCATTTATTCTTAAAAATACAGACAATTTTTCTTGGTATATTGATGAAGGATTTGTATTTCTTTCAACGATAGATGGAGAGGAAAGTCCATTTGCAATAAATCAGGTTTGGGATAGTTTTAGTAAACCATTTGCTTTAGAATCACAAACAGTTTTTCCAGGAGAGGAAATGGAACTCTCTTTTGAACTGGAAACGGAATCTATTTTACCAGGAAATTATGAACTTGGATTTAAGTTTGTTATGTTACCGGACATAGATATTTTAGGCTCAGAATTTATAGTTAACTTCGAAATCGATAGAGGAGAACGTAAAGTTGTGCAGATAAGGAGAACGAATACTGGGGAATTAACGGTTTATAGTTGCCCTTCATATACTTGTACACTGGTAGCAGGTGCAATCTCTGGTGAAAAGTATTTAGTCCTAGATGAAGAAGAATCTTGGTATAAAATAAGTGTAGATGGGGTTGAAGGATGGGTTACAATGCATTATGCTACACCTGTTGATTAATTACCTAATTAGAAAGTTTTAAGAATGCCCGACATTATTGAAAGTATAACAGAGGGTTTAAATCCTCCACAGAAAAAGGCTGTAATGCAGACTAAAGGTCCACTGCTTGTTTTTGCAGGAGCAGGTTCTGGAAAAACCAGAGTTATTACAAACAGGTGCGCATATTTAATAGCCAAGGAAAAAATTTCAGCTGAAAATATCCTGGCTGTAACTTTTACGAAAAAAGCTTCAGAAGAAATGATAGAAAGGATAGGTGGTATGTTAAATGAATTGGGTTTAAAAGTTTCTTCAAATCCTTTAGTTGGTACATTTCATTCCATTAGTGCTTTGATTTTGAGAAAGGATGGAGAAAAGTTAGGAATTTCAACAAACTATTCAATATATGATTCAGCAGATTCGGAAAAATTAGTAAAAGATATTATGTTGGAAATGAATATTGATATTAAGCAATTTAAACCAAAAGCAATCTCCCATATGATTAGCAGTGCAAAAAACGACTATATTGGTCCAGAAAACTATTCAATTCAACATTCTGGATTCATTGAAGACATGGTTGCCGAAATCTATCCCGAATATCAAAAACATCTTGAAAGTTCTAACGCTTTAGATTTTGGAGACCTTCTTTTTAAAGTTGTAAAACTTTTTGAAGAACATCCAGACGTTCTTCAAAAATATCAAGAACAATTTAAATACATTATGGTTGATGAATACCAAGATACCAACAAGATACAATATCTTTTTGTTAAATTGCTTTCAGATAAATACAAGAATATTTGTGTTGTTGGAGATGATGATCAAGGTATATATGGTTGGAGAGGAGCTGATATTAAGAATATCATTTCCTTTGAAAAAGATTTTCCAAACGTAAAAGTTGTAAAACTTGAACAAAACTATCGCTCTGTTCAAAATGTCATAGACGCAGCAGTTGCGGTTATTTGTGGGAATAATCACAGGGTAGATAAAAAACTCTGGACAGATAGGGAGTGTGGTAGCCCGCTGACAGTTTACCAAGCAGAGGATGAAAAAGCAGAAGCTCAGTATGTGGTTGATGAAGTTGTTAGCTTGCAAAATCAAGGATACAGTTTAAATGACATTGCAGTTCTTTACAGAACAAACTTTCAATCACGAATTTTTGAAGAAGCTTTTTTAAAAAATGGAATATATTACAAACTAGTAGGTGGTTTTAGATTCTACGAGAGAAAAGAAATAAAAGACGTCTTGAGTTTTATGAGGTTTGTTAACAACCCAAAAGATGACCTTAGCCTTCTTAGGGTTATTAATGTCCCTCCAAGAAAAATGGGACCAACTTCTTTGGGATCTTTGACTAACATCTCGAGAGAATTAAAAATGCCACTTGCTTATGTATTACTCTTGGGTTTTTGTTTAATAAATGAAGTAGATGAAAAAGATTTAGGGAGTGAAATTGATACTTCTAGGATTAAGGAATTGGAAGATTACAAAGATATTTTACTAAAGCAAGAAAGGTGCGTAAATCTTTTTGGAGAAATATATTTCGAATCTTTTGATCTTGATGCACTTTCTGTAATTGAAATAATTCTTTCAAAAACAAAATACGTTGAATGGATGGATGATGGTTCTGAAATAGCTGAGCAGAAGAAAGAAAACATTAATGAATTAAAAAACCTTGCACATAGTTATGTTGAAAAGGAAACAACAAATTCACTAAGTGATTTTCTTGCAGACATTGCTTTGATAGAGGCTGAACAAGAGAAAATTGATGAAAGTCAAAAGACTGTTACCCTTATGACATTGCATTCCTCAAAGGGTTTGGAATTCCCTGTGATTTTTATGGTAGGCGTGGAGGAGGGTTTCCTACCTCATTCAAGATCCTTCACTACCGAAAGAGAATTAGAGGAAGAAAGAAGGCTTTGTTATGTTGGAATTACAAGAGCTCAGGAAAAACTTTTTTTGACTTTTACAGAGCATCGTATAACTATGCACGGTATGCAAGAAAGAGTACCGTCAAGATTTCTCTCAGAAATTCCCCAAGAAATTTGTGAGTATTATAGTTGGAAATGTTAATCAACGTTTCTAGAGCATGCAGGCCAATGATGAGAAAGCCCTCCTGCTTTTAAAATATTTATTGCAGCAAGAATTTGTTGCTCGCCATTCCAAATGTCTTCTCCACCGTAGTGATAGAAAGTGTTAGGACTAAATTGTAAAAGGCCTAGGTATCTATTGTTGTTGTTTTTTGCATCACTGCAGTTAGATTCGCATCTAATGAGTGATTTGAGTATTTCTCTTTCCCTTTCGTCCTCTGTAGATTTATCTATTATTTTATCCCAATGAGGGCAATTTCTCCCACCCATAGCAGATGTTTTTGTTCCAAACTTAATTATTTGTGTAGTAGGTTCAGCAACAATTTCTTCTTTGTAAATTTTTATCTCAACTAGTTGCCCATTTTCATAAACTTCTCTATGTGTTGTTTTTTTAATACCCAAAACACCCTTTTGTTCAATAACCTCTTCTCCAAGTTTTAAATTTGAGTCTTCCATCCTTTTTGTCTCAAAAGGTATCTCTATTATTTCTTCGTAAAAATCTTGTTCTACTAGAATTACTCTGATAGTGCCTTTGTCTTTGATTAAATAATCTAATGAAGGAAGTATAATATCTTTCTCTGAGTATTCAATACTATATGAATTCAAGATTTCCTTTACATTTTCTTCATATGTGAGTAAATCAATCCTTTCATCTGCATATATTAGACTTACTCTCTTTGGAGGGAAAATATGTATACTACCATTATCTTCTTCTAAAGAATACGTAAATCCTGTTAGGAGGATTAAGGATAGTAAACAGATGAAAAAAATTTTTACAAAAGATTTTCTCTCTAAAAAGGAGAAAATATATTTCATTGTAAGTTGTTAAAAGCTTATTCCTACTGAACTTGAACTTTGATGATGTAGGATGAAAAATATTATAGCATTTGATTGACTAATGTCCAGTCTACAAGTATTATCTTTGTATGGTATTAAATTTAGGGAAAAATATTATGAAATCTAGAGTGCTTTTGTATGTATCGGTTTTTCTTTTTTCTGTGTTTTTTTTAACGGGTTGTACAAGTGATGAGAATAAGAACATATCAGAAAATTTAACGCAGGAAGGTTTGGAGCTTTATGAAGAGAGATACTACAAAGAAGCAATGGATAAATTTGTGGAGGCATTGGAAAAATACCCAAGTAATTTTGAAGCATATGCTGGTTTGGCAGATATACTTTTGGATAAAGGTTTTTTTGAAGAAGTAGAGGATTTGGCAAACGAAGCCTCTGTACGTGTGGACAATACCCAAGCAGCAGAAATATATTCGATGATTGGAGAAAAGTATTATGAAATTGAAAGATATGAAAAATCTCAAAAAATGTTTGAGAAGGCAGTAAGTGCAGATGGTAATTATGAAAAAGGTAGAGTTGGACTAGCTGGATCACACATATGGCTAGGCGATATTCGTGAGGCTAGTAGAGCTCTGGGTAATAGAGGTGAGAGTGATGAATTTTTACTTTTGTATTCTTTTTTGACTTTTGATGATTGGGAGGAGGGGGTTAAGAAGGTGAGTGAAATAAGCGATGATGATTTAAGAGGGCGTATGGAAAGTATATATGAAATAGATGATGAAGATGTTTTATACAAAAATACTTCTCTTGCTAGAGAATATATAAATGCGGGTTATCCTTTTTTAGCTATTGAATTATTAAGCAAGCAGGATGGAGAAATAGAGCAATATCCTGATGGTCAGTATTTTTTGGGAAGGGCATATCTTGATTATGGTAATTATGAAAGAGCGATAGAAAAGTTAAATGCGGCTTTAATGTTGGATGTAGATGATGACGAGGTTTACATTAATCTTGCAAGGGCAAATTTGTTTAATAATAATGTTGAGCGAGCGCTAAATGCTTATGAAGCTGTTGTCTCTGGAGAAAATTTGAACTTTCTAGAAGAATATATAGATGTGTTGCTTGAAAATGACATGAAAAATAAAGCTCAGACTATATTGATTGATTTGATTGCACAGGAAGATTCTTTTGGTTTAAATATAATGTTGGGCAAAGTTTACTATGAACGCAGTGAGTTAGATAAAATGGGTGAGGTTCTTGAAAAACTTGAAGAAGAGACTAATCTTACGCAGGCTGAGACTAAAGAATTAAAAAGATATAAAATTCTCTATGCTGTGGAAGATATAGATAATGAAGTAGAACTAGATGGTCTTATAGAGAGATATTCTGTTTTTGATAGATACGATCCAGAAGTTTACTTATTCAGGGGTAAGTTGCTCAAACATCAAGAAGAAATTTTAGAAGCCCAAGAAGCTTTTGAAAGAGCTATAGAATTAGATTTGAAAGGTGACGTTTCTAAGCAAGCTGAAAAATTGTTGGCGAGTATGAATTAATCTGCTATAATGACCCTTGTTTCTGAATTCAATAAAAATATTTCAGAGCTTTTTACTAATTTAATTATTTAGGACTTTTTATGGCAACAATTAGTTACAATGTAAAACTACCTTTTGATAAAATACGTAATATCGGTATTATTGCACACATTGATGCAGGTAAAACTACAACAACAGAGAGATTACTTTTCCATACTGGACAAAAACATAAAATTGGAGAAGTTCATGAAGGAGAATCAACTACAGACTTTATGGATCAGGAAAAAGAAAGAGGTATTACAATAATGTCTGCAGCTGTTACTTGTTTTTGGAAATATAATGGAGAAGATTACAGAATTAATATTATAGATACTCCGGGACATGTTGACTTTACTGCAGAGGTAGAAAGGTCATTGAGAGTTTTGGATGGTGCTGCAGTAATTTTTGACGGTAAGATGGGAGTTGAGCCACAGTCTGAAACTGTGTGGAGACAAGCTACAAAATACAATGTACCGAGAATATGTTTTGCAAACAAACTAAACCTTTTAGGAGGTGATTTCAAAATGACCCTAGAATCCATTAAAGAAAGACTTACACCAAACGCTGTGGCTCTTTGGTTACCAATTGGCAGGGAAACTGCACTTAGAGGTTTTGTAGATTTACTTAAAGAAAAGGCATATACATATAAATCTATTGAAGACAAGGAATTG
>SLSN01000017.1 GCA_007130415.1 Patescibacteria group bacterium | reverse complement strand
TAACAACAATTTTCTCTAAGTTTGGTACAGCCATTATACTATCCAAACCTAGTTCTTTTTGCAGTTCTTTTTTATATTTAGTTGTGTATTGTTTTCTTAATCTGTTCATTATTTTTTACTTGTTTTAGATTTTGTCTTAGATTTTATTTTTTTTTCTTGGGTCTTAGTTTCTTTTTTCTCAATACCTTCACCTATTTTCTTTTCACATTTTTTACAAAATCTCTCATCCTTTTTTATACCTACTCTGGTAGGTTTATTACATGAAGGGCAAATTAACTGTACTTTTGCCACATTCATCGGTTTAATGATATCTGCTATTTCTGATTTTCTTTTTCTACCATCTCCCTTTAAATGCCTTTTAAATACGTTCATACCCTCAACTACGACCTTATCTTCTCTAGGCAAAACCTTCAATACTTTACCTGTTTTACCAGCATCTTTGCCATACAATATTTTAACTGTATCGTTTCGTTTTATCTTCATAGTACTTCAGGTGCTAAAGAAATAATTTTATCAAATCCTCTCTCTTTTAATTCACGTGCTATTGGTCCAAAAATACGAGTACCTTTTGGAGTTTTCTTCACAGGATCTATTAAAACAACAGCATTTTCATCAAATCTAATATATGTCCCGTCTTTTCTACCAACCTCTTTTTTAGTCCTAACAACTACTGCTCTTTCAACCTGATGCTTTTTTATAGCGGCACGAGGTATCGCTTGTTGTATTGAGACAATGACAACATCACCCAAACTTGCAAAGTGGCAATTTGACTTACCTTTTATGCCAATAACTTTGCCTATTTTCCCTCCACTGTTATCTGCAATTTTCACTTTTGTTTCTTTTTGTATCATATTTTTTTAGATTACTTTCCATTTAACATTTTTTGAGTAAGGGCGACTTTCTAAGATAGTTACTTTTTCCCCTTCCTGCAATTCTTTATCTGTATGTGCGAAATATATTTTTCTGTGATTAACTACCTTCTTGTATCTAGGATGACTTTTCTGTCTTTCAACCAAAACCTTAACAGTTTTTTCCATTTTGTTACTTACAACAACACCCTGTAATTTTCTTTTACTTGTCTTCTTTTCCATTTTCTTTTTGTTTTAATTTATCTTTCTTTTTTTCATTCAAAACAGTCTGTATTCTAGCAATAATTCTCTTTATTCTCAAGCCTTTTCTAACATCTTTTTCTTTACCATCTCTTATATCTTTCTTCGCTTTAGAATATTCTTTACTTAATTTCCCAATTTCTTTTTCAAGATCCTCTATTTTCAATTTTTTTATTTCTTTGATTTCCATTATATTTCTGATTTGGTTATTACTTTAGTTTTTACTGGTAATTTATGAGACGCTAATTTTAGCGCTTTTACAGCTACTTCTTCACTAACACCTCCAATTTCAAAAAGAATAGTACCCGGTTTAACCACAGCCACATAACCTTCAACATCACCCTTTCCTTGCCCCATTCTTGAATTAGTAGATTTTTGAGTATATGGTTTATCTGGGAAAACCCTTATCCAAACCTTACCTTTTCTCTTTGTAGCACCAGAGATTGTTCTTCTAGCAGCCTCAAGATTTCTTGCTTTAACCCAAGATGAATCCAAAGATTTCAACCCGTAATCACCATAAAGGATTTCATTGTTAGATGTTGCCACGCCACCCATCTTTCCTCTAAATTGTTTTCTGTATTTTTGTCTTTTAGGTTGTAACATAATTATGATCTACTATATTATTTCTTTTCTTCACCTTTTTTAGGTGGGTTATATACCCAAACTTTCACTCCAAGAAGTCCCGAATCCAATGTTGCAGCAGTTTCCTTTGCAAAGTCAATCTCTGCTCTAAATGTATGTAGTGGTACTGGACCTTCAGATACTTTTATAGTTCTGGCTTGACTGTTTCCTCCGATTCTTCCTGCAACCCAAATTCTAATTCCCTTTGCCCCTGCATTTATTGCCTTCTCTTTGTAACTCATCATCAAAAGCTTAGGTGGTTGCCTTCTTTCAATTCCATCTGCAATACTTCTTGCTATTATTCTTGCTGATGTATCTGCTCTTTTAATTTCAGTAATCTTTACATCAACAGGTCTCTTAAATTTCTTTGTTAATTCTGTCTTAATTCTCTCTATTCCTTCTCCACCTCTTCCTATCGCAACGCCAGGTTTAGCAACCGTAACCTCTACTTCAATTTTATTACCATTTCTGCGAACAAAAACTGTTTCCAAACCAGACTGCTTAAATGCCTCTCTAACATCTTCTTTGATTGCCAAATCCTCTTTCAAGTTCTTTGAATACTGATCTTTTGAACCTGCAAACCAAGATGATTTCCAAGTTTTATTTATCCCTAGTCTCAAAGCATTTGCGTTTATTTTTTGACCCATAATTTTTATTTAATAGATAATTCAATATTTAAGTTAGACCTTCTCTTATTCAAAGTTGATACATTCGCTCTAGATTCAAAAATAACTCTTTTCAAAGTTGTTGCTTCATCAACACTTATCTTTGTAATATATAGTTTATCTGGTGTAATACCGTCCAAGTTTTTAGCATTTGCTGCTGCACTATTCAAAGCTTTCAAGACAATACCTGCACCCTTTTTATTCAAAAAAGTAAGCAAATCAACAGCGATATCTACTCTTTTTCCTCTTACAACATCAACCACTAGCCTCAACTTTTGTGCTGATTGTGCTGCATTTTTATATTGTGATTTGTATACTTTCTTTTCCATTTGGTTTTTAATAAATATTATTCTTCAAATCTTCCAGTTCCACCATATACTTTAGAAATCTTTCCTTTCTTAGCATGTCCTTTGAAAATTCTCGTAGGAGCAAATTCGCCTAATCTATGTCCAACCATTGTTTCTAAAACCAAAACATTCTCATGTTTTTTCCCATTATGTACCGCAAACGTCAATCCAACCATCTCTGGAGTGATTACGCTTGATCTTGACCATGTCTTAATAGGCTTTCGTTCACCAGATTCCTTGGCTCTCTTAACCTTTGCTTCTAATTTTTTATCTACAAATTGTCCTTTTTTCAGTGATCTAGACATTCTTTTTTTTTTCTTAAATTATTTCTTTGCAAATGGTCTTGTTTTTGACCTTCTTCGCTTAATTATATATTGCTCTGTTCTTTTATTTTTTCTTGTTCTAGTGTGCAATTTATGCCCCCAAATATCTTTTGCTTTACCAATTGATCCTTGTCCTTCACCTCCTCCATGAGGGTGTTGTGCTGGATGCATAGCTTTACCTCTTACAGTTGGTCTCCAACCCAGTAATCTCTTTCTACCTGCTTTACCTATCTTCACATTCATTTTTTCTTCATTTCCTATTTGTCCAATAGTGGCCATACTTTTTGCATTAACGAGACGGATTTCACCAGATGGCATCTTTATCTGCACGTATTTCCCTGTAGAATCTTTACCTTGAACAATAATTGCTTCACCAGCTGAACGACCATATACTGCACCTCTACCAGGGCTGTCTTCAACGCAGTGTACTTCAAAACCGGCTGGTATATTACCTATGTGCATAGCATTACCAGGGATAAAATCAACTTTCTCACCCGACTCTATTGTCTTACCCTTTTTCAAACCTTTAGGAGCAATTATATATCTTTTTTCACCATCTGCATACTGTAAAAGTGCCAAATTAGCTGATCTATTTGGATCAAAGTAAAAGTCCAAAACCTTCGCTGGGACTCCATGCTTATCACGCTTAAAATCAACAACCCGAACTCTTCTTTTAACACCACCACCTCTATGCCTTACAGTAATCTTACCTTGATTATTTCTTCCTGACTTCTGTCTTTTAGCAACAGTAAGGCTTCTAGGCCCACTATCCTTCCTAAGACTAGAACGATCTTCCAATCTTGTTCCTCTTCTTGTTGGTGTTGTAGGTTTAAATGTTTTTATTGCCATAGTTATTTATTTAAAAATTCCTCTATTTTATCTCCTTTTTTCAATTGAACAATGTATTTCTTTTTATCTGATTTTCTAAACTTCCTATTCGTTTTCCAATCTATGTGTTTTTTACCTGGTTTTGTAAGACTTCCAATTTTTTCCACTTTAACTTTATATTCTCTCTCTATATATTTTTTCAGCTCTATTTTGTTAACTTTGTTTTCAGTTATGAACACATATTTATTAAGAGCGTTCGCCATTTCGAAGCTCTTTTCTGTAATATGTGGTTGTATATCAAAATTATTTTTCATTTTTTAACCTTTTTTCAATTACTTCTACAGCATCAACATCTATTATCATCTGTTTATTATCCAAAGAATTAAAAACATTCAGTGTTTTTGGATTCGTTGTTTTGAACTTTTCAACATTTCGAACTGATTTCAAAACCTTTTCATTTTCAGAAACAACCAATGTTTTTATATCTCCAGATAATTTTGCAATATCTTTTCTTAGATCCTTTACCTCATCTTTATCATTAAACTTAACAAATTTAATTCCTTCATCCTTTAATTTGGATGAAAGGGCCGTTGCTATTGCCTTCTTTCTCATTTTCTCATTAATCTTTTTCTTCCAGTTTCTATCACTAGGTACAAATGTAACCCCTCCTTTTACCCATAGGGGAGACCTTATTGAACCAGCTCTAGCTCTTCCTGTTCCTTTTTGTCTCCATGGCTTTCTTCCTCCTCCTGCAACCTGTGCTCTTGTTTTTGCATGTGCAGTACTTCTACGCTTGTTGCTATTGAAAACATAAAGAACTTGGGTAAGCAAATCAATATTCTCCGGCAAATCCCAAACTTCTTTGTCCAAAGTCAATTTCTTTTCTACAGCTTTTCCTTTTTGACTAATTATCTTGCTTTGCATCAGTACCTTCACCATAAATTAAAACAGGGTCTCCATTATTCCCTGGTACAGGGCCAGAGATCAAAAGGTAGTTTTCAACTACATCTATAATTTTCTTGTTTTTTAATGTCAGATTATCACTTCCCATTCTACCTGGCATTTTCTTACCCTTAAGAACTCTTCCCGGTGTCGTACCTGCTCCAATTGATCCTGGAGCTCTTAGTCTGTCTGATTGACCATGTGTTTTAGGTCCACCAGCAAATCCATATCTTTTTACAACACCAGCAAATCCTTTTCCTTTGGACTTTGCTTTTATACTAACAACATCTCCTGAGTTAAAAACTGCGCTTTCAATTTTATCCCCAACTTTTAAGGAGTTTTTATCATCTCTAACACTCCTTGTATATTTAGGAACAAAACCAAGAGCTTTGTATTTACCCAAAGTAGCTTTATTGCCCTTTTTCTTTTCCAATCCAAGCTCAACAAGGTCTTCGCCTCTAAAAGCAACTACACATCCCTGGACATCAACAATCGTTACAGGAATGGATTTCCCTTCCTGTAAAACTCTTGTCATTCCTTTTTTTTGACCAAGTATCGCCTTCATATATATATATAAATATAATTAATTATTTCAAAGTTTCGGCAGAATTTTATTGAATCTCAATTTCTACACCGCTGGGCATTTCAAGATGTTGCAAAGAATCTATAGTTTTGTTGGTAGGATCCAATATATCTATTACCCTCTTGTGTGTTTTAATCTCAAAATGTTCCATGGAACTTTTGTATACATGAGGAGACCTATTAACTGTAAATCTTCTTCTCTTCGTAGGAAGAGGTATAGGTCCAACAACTCTTGCACCTGTCCCAATCGCTGTCTCTACGATGCTTTTCGCTGAGCGATCCACAACAGATGAATCATAACCTTGCAGTTTCACTCGTATCCTTGCTATTTGCTTAACCATTTTAAAATAAAGAGCTAAAATTAAACCTAAGAAGAGGAGGGGATTTAACCCCTCCTTTTCGAAACCTTACTTAACGATTTCAGTAATTACTCCCTTACCTACTGTTTGTCCTCCTTCTCGAATTGCAAAATTCAAACCTTTTTCAATTGCAACTGGAGCTAGTAATTTAATGGTTACCTCAGTGTTATCACCAGGCATAACCATTTCAACACCTTCCTTAAGCTGTACTTCTCCCGTTACATCAGCGGTTCTGATATAGAATTGTGGTTTGTAGCCACTAACGAATGGAGTATGTCTTCCACCTTCTTCTTTACTCAAAACATATACCTCTGCTGTAAATTCCGTATGAGTCTTAATACTACCTTTTTTAGCCAAAATCTGACCTCTTTCTACATCTTCTCTCTTAAATCCTCTTAGAAGAATTCCTACATTATCTCCTGCAAGTCCTTCATCTAGTGATTTATTGAACATTTCAACACCTGTTACAGCAGTTACTTGATCTTTTCTTCCCATTCCCAAAACATCTATTTCTTCACCAACCTTAACTTTTCCTCTTTCGATTCTACCTGTTACAACAGTACCTCTACCTTCAATTGAGAAAACATCTTCAATTGGCATCAAGAAATCTTGATCAATAGGTCTTTCAGGTTCTGGGATGTATTCATCTACAGCTTTCATCAATTCTTTAACAGACTCCAATCCTTCTTCTTCTCCCTTTTCAGCTTTCAAAGCATCTCCTACAATTATTGGACAATCTTTGTCATAACCATACTTGTCTAGAAGCTCTTGAACGTCCGACTTAATCAATTCTAGAATTTCTTCATCAGTTTCACCAAAAGTATTGATGTAAACAAGAACCTTAGGTACGCCTACTTGCTTTGCTAAAAGGATATGCTCTCTTGTTTGAGGCATAGCACCGTCTGCAGATGAAACGACCAAAATTGCACCGTCCATTTGAGCTGCACCAGTAATCATGTTCTTAACATAGTCCTTATGTCCAGGACAATCCACCAAAGCATAGTGCCTATTCTCAGTCTCAAACTCAACGTGAGCGACTGCAATAGTGATGCTCTTTTGTCTTGACATAGGGTCTTTGTCAAGCTTGTCTATCATCTTCGCTGAATCACTTGCGAAAACGCTTAAGACACCTCTAATAAGGGTGGTTTTTCCGTGATCAATATGACCAAGGGTACCAATATTTATAT
>SLSN01000006.1 GCA_007130415.1 Patescibacteria group bacterium | reverse complement strand
TAAATATAGCCCCTATATTCTGAGCATATTTAATATCATCTAGAATTAAAAAGAATGGATTTTTTTTCTGTGAGAAAAGATGGTTAAGAAGCTCATCCAAAGCCCAAGAGTTTTCAGAAATCAATAGTCCTAAAACACTTTTTGTACCACGTCCTCTAGATTTTCTATCAATAGACCTTCTGGGAACCTTGATAATAGGTACATCCCTCTTTCTCGCTTCATCAAGAATAGCTAGTGTTTTGGGGTCTTTAAAAGCATTTGTAGCAACATAAATCTTCTCAAAAGATTTACCTGCCTTTAATAACTCGAGAATTGCATTTTTACTATCCACTTGGATATGATAATTTTTACCCATACGGAATAATTATATCACAGGGGACACATCAATATAGTACTTGCCTCTTTTATGTCCTGTCATTCTTCTAAAAGAAACCTCTCCATCAGAAATCGCATAGATTGAAAAATCTTTGCTCATTTTTGTATTTTTCCCAGGATGGTATATACTACCTCTTTGTTTTACAATGATGTTACCATTTCTAACAACTTCACCAGCAAATTTCTTGACACCAAGCCTTTTACCAGCAACATTGTTGGAAATTTTTACTGAACCACCAGCAGCTACCTTTGACATTTTACTATTATCTTAAATTATCTAGATTTGTATTCAAAAACGAATATTAGTCGTTTGATGATACTATTTTCACGGCTCCAATGCAAGTCTTTTTGGATTAATTTTGTATTTTTGAAATTTAGCTGATCTTTCTTAACACTAACCCAACCTTTCCTAGTTTTGTACTCGGGAAAAACAACAACCACCTTAATTTTCTTTTCTAAATTCAAATTATTCAAAATAGTAAAAAGGTTCTCTACCAAAATGAGATGTTGCCTAACCAAAGAATTCGCCTCATTAACTTGCAGAAGCCTCCTTTGAGGCTTACCCATATATGGTTCACAAGCAATCCCTCCTATTTCAGATTTGTCCAAAATATCTACTTTTGAACGAGTTGGATTTTGTATATCTAGATAGAAAAGATTTGCTTTAGAATTATATTTAAAATGTTTCTTGACCCAACTAATATTCTTTTTAGCCCCTTGTAGAGCATTCTCATCAATATCAGAGCCCAAAACATCATAATCCATATCCAAACCTTCAAGCAAAATGTTCCCTGAGCCACAAAATGGATCCCAAAGAGAACCCTGCGGTTTAATTTCAGCTAAATTTATCATTATACGAGCAAGCTTAATGGGTAAAACTCCCATCTTACTATCAACATATGGTTTTTTGTAATCTCTGGTAGAAAAGCTTTCAATATCTTGCACACCCAATGTTCTGGCCATTTGATTTTTTAATATGACAAGCTCTAATCCTTCAGAAATTAGTTTGTTGTTTAACACCTGGGATGTTGAAAGAAATTCCTCACCCTTTGGTAAAACAAAGCGAACTTTCTTACCAGTTTTTACAAATTCCGTTTTAAAATTATGGGAAAGCTTTTTTATCTCATCAAAACCAACACTATCATCATATGAACTAATCCCAAAAATTATTTTTCCACCATCAGTAAGATTTTGTATATCAATATCGGCATCCAATATTTTTCCATACTTTAGAAAGCCTCCAAGTCTTGAAAAAATTTCTTTGACAAAAGATTCTTCAAAATCCGTTTTCAAAACAAAGTACTGTTCTTTATCTGTAATATCATATTGAGAACCTAAAATGTTTCTACAAACGCTATTTAACTCAGCTAAAGAGAGCTTTTTAAGACGCCCTGGTACAAAAAAATATTCCATATGGGAAATTATACACTAATCTTCTCGATTAATAATCGGGTTATTTTAGATCTATGGCCATAATTCTTTCTATATCTTGATTTTGCTTTAAAAATCAAACCTTTAATCTTCTCTCCTTTTTTCTGTGAATCTATTTTTGCCTTTACTTTAGCTTTTTCAACATAAGGTTTGCCTATATATGTTTTCTTCCCATCTTCAACCAAAAGAACCTTGTCCAACTCAATTTCATCTCCTTTTTCACCTTCCATATAGTCTACTTCATATTTTTTACCTTCAAAAACTTGAAGTTGGCTTCCAGAGATTTCAATAACTGCAAATTTTAGGTCTTCTGTTTTTTCCTTTTCCATAAGCGATGATTTTAAATTAAACCTTCCTCATTGTCAACATGAGAATATTGAACATCCCGATATTTTTCAGAATTGTTAGATATTATACTCTGAACTAACCCCAAAGAAAAGAAAAAGAATAATATACTTGTTCCTCCAATACTCATAAGAGGCAGGGGTATGCCTGTTGCTGGGACAACACCTGTATTAGTACCAATATTTATGAAAACTTCAAGAAAAAGCTTTATTGCAATTCCTGACAAAACAACAAACTCAAAATCCATATTCAAACTTTTCAGGGCATAAAACAATGTCGTAAAAATTAATGTTGCATAAAGTATAATTAGCGAAAAACTTCCAACAAGTCCAAATTCTTCTGAAAAGGCTGCGAATATGAAATCCGTTTGATACTCAGGTAAAAATTGTAACTTACTTTGTGTACCAAATCCCCAACCTTTACCAAAAATTTTTCCAGAACCAACTGCCACTCTAGATTGATCAACATTAAAACCTAAATCTTGTGAGGTCTCTACTGGATTGAAAAAAGCATTAATCCTCTCCTTTTGATAATCTAAAAGAATTGAATTCCAGGTTATAGAAGCAAAAAAACCAAGTAAAAGGCCTACAATCAAAAAAACAAAAAGCATTTTACGCCAATGCTCTCTAGCATAGTAAATAAATACTGTTGTTGTAATTAATATAGCAGCAGAGATAATTGAATAGTTATAGCTTCCTAAGAAAATTGTTAAAATTGTAGCTCCAGAAACAAAAAGGGTCAGTAGGAACAATAAGTTTCTTAACTGATTCTTCATTGTAGTGAATACTAGTAATCCCCAGAGTAAAAACATTATTAAAGACATACTTCCATGTGGCTGCATATATACTATTGCTAGAATAGGTAATAGAAGTAAGAAGGTGATTAAAAACAGGAGATGTTCATTCACTCTATTCCTTAGGGTGAAAATACAGCCTGTAAACAGTATTATTGTGACTTTTGCCATTTCAGAGGGTTGAAATTGAAACTCACCGAAAATTAGCCACCTTTGGGTGTTATTTATTACTGGCCCCCACAATATTGTTGCAAGTAACAACCCCAGTGTTAATAAATAAATAAGGATATTAAATTGCTGAAATTTCAAGACGGAGTAATTTATTCTTGAAAGAAGAATATATACTGACCAACCAATGACAACAAACATAAGATGCTTAACAAAAAGGTCTGAAATTTCCACACTTCCATCAGGCTGAATGCCTAGTGAAAGTACATTAAAAAGACTAAGTATTGAGAGTACAATTAGACAAAAGGTTATGAGCCATACATGTCTCATGCTACTTTTTTCTCATAAAGGCTGGTACTTCTAAATCGTCGTCATCTAGATCTTCTAAATCTAATGGCTTTTTAGGATCTTTTTCTTCTTTGTCATTTTTTTCTTCCCCCTCAGATTCCTTCTCATCATAACCTTCTTCTTCTTTTTCCTCATCCTCTACATCCTTCTCTTTATCACTTATATCTTCTGATTTTTCTTGTTCCGTAACTTCTTCATCATCTTCATCCTGAAGAATATCATTTACAACTTCCTGCTTTGTAGAAATCGGTGAAGGAGAATAACCCATCTTTTGAGTGCCATCAAAACCTGTGGCTATAATTGTAATAACTATTTCATCATCTAAATTTTCATCTATTGAAGCTCCAAATATAATGTTGGCATTCGGATCCACAGCTTCTTGAATTAATTGAGCTGCTAAATCAACTTCCTTCATTGAAAGATCTAAACCTCCAAGGACATTAAACAACACGCCTTTCGCTCCTTCTATCGAAAGATCTAGGAGTGGGCTATTTGTTGCCATTCTAGCCGCTATTTCGGCTCTATTTTCACCTGATGCTCTACCAATACCCATTAATGAAGAACCGGCATCTGTCATTATCGTTTTAATATCAGCAAAGTCAACATTTATAAATCCAGACTTCGTTATTAACCCCGCAATACTTTTTACACCTTCCGCAAGGACATTATCAACCTTTTTCATAGCTTCAATAAAAGAAATGTCTTCATCGACTATTTCCAAAAGCCTCTGATTGGGGACAATAATAAGTGTATCTACTTTATCCTTAAGCTCTGCAATACCTTGCTCAGCAATTTCCTGCCTATGCTTCCCTTCAAAATCAAAAGGTTTCGTTACGACAGCTACAGTTAAAGCTCCTAAATTTCTAGCAATACCAGCAACTATTGGAGCAGCACCAGTTCCAGTTCCTCCACCCATACCAGCGGTAACAAAAACCATATCAGCACCACTAAGATTATCCGTTATTTCATCTACTGTCTCATCAGCTGCTTTTGCACCAAGATTGTAATCACCACCAACACCAAGTCCTCGAGTTAAATCGTTCCCTAACTGAAGTGTTGTAGGAGCCAAGCAATTTTTCAAGGATTGTGCATCTGTATTAAAACCCATAAACTCAACACCTTCTATCCCATATTCGGTAATCATTGTATTTATTGCATTACCACCACCTCCTCCAATTCCAATGACTTTTATCTTTGCGACAGTGTCAGTATTTGTTACAACAGGCATTTTATAGAATATTTAAATTAAACTAATTTAAGGCTTCAGAGATTTTATCCAATCTACAAACTTTTGAAAATAGCCTCCTATATTTGCTTTATTTGAAGCCTTTTCCCTACTTCCAACCTCCACGTCTTCATCCAAAGCATGCTTTATCAAACCTTGTACCGCAGCATTAGACGGGTCAGTTATTTCGTCTACCATACCACTAAGCCCAGATGGATAACCAACTCTAGAAGCTACACCAAAAACAGATTGAGACACTTTTGTGATATCTTTTAGTAAGGAGGAACCACCTGTTAATACAACACCAGAAGGCATTGCTACATCATAACCTGCTTTAGATACTGTGTCCTTAACCATTTCGAAAAGCTCCTCTAATCTTGCTTCAATTATTTGTTTTATCAAATTCTTTGAAACAACCTTATTACCAGAAATACCAATTACAGAAAGATCAACTTCATCATCACCCTTCTTTTTACTTTTCTTTTCATCCTTAGAATTATATATCAATCTGGGTCTTTTTCTTCTTTGTTCTACTTGACTTTCATCCTTTGTAAATAATTTATCCAAATTTAATTTAACCTTTTCTGCATCCTCAAGGGACAATTGTAAACCTATTGCTAAGTCACTTGTAATATTTACTCCACCTAAAGGTACACAACCACTAAATATTACCGAACCTTCTTCAAAGATTGAGATACTAGTTGTGCCTGCACCAATATCCAGTAGAGTTACCCCCAATTCTCTTTCGGTATCTGTAAGAACAGAAAGAGAAGAAGACCATCCAGTAAATACTACATCTACTATATTAAGTCCCAAATGTTCAACACATTTTCTTAAATTGAGCCATGAAGAAGTTGGAGCCGTAATTATATGTGTTTCAACCTCTAACCGAGTTCCTGTCATACCTAGAGGGTATTTAATTCCTCCTTGCTTATCTACTATGAATTCCCTTGGAATTATATGAATTGGATTTAAATTTTCAGGTAGAGCCAAAGTTCTTGCGTTTTCAATAGCCCGAAGAGTATCTTCCATTGTAATCTCAGAACCTGAAACAGCAACAACACCTTTGTTGTTTATACTATTCATTTGCTCACCGTTAATTGTCAAGAAAACATCTGAAACAGTAATCCCTGCCATCCTTTCAGCCGCATTTATACTTTCAGATATCGAATTTGTAGCATCGTCAATATTTACAACAACACCCTTTTTTATCCCAACACTGTCATGGGTATACACACCTATGACTGAAGAGCGCCCTTCTGAATCATCCACCGTTGCTATTACCGTTGTGACCTTACTCGTACCAACATCAATCGCCGTAATTATTCTTTTGGCCATACTTTAAGAAGATATTAATATTAATTTACACATCGTTATACACCAAATATATACAAATTTAAAGATTCATGCAAGCCTCTTAACTATGACTACTTCAAAACAGGTCTTTGATATCTCATGTCTATACTTTCAAAAGACATATTATCATAATCTATCTTTTTTTTCACGATTATAAATCTTCTCAGTTGCTTTTCCATATCAGCAGCAAATGAAAAGATAAAAGAACGCTCATCGTATAACTCAAAATTTAAAACCTGGTTTTCAATATTTACACCCTTCACACTATAACCGTAATAACTTAATACATTAACAATTTCAAAAATTTTCTCGGCATTGTAAAAATTAGACTGTGTATTTAAAACAAAGTCTATATTGTTTAAATCCTCTCCTACAATTTCTTTCGCAGAATAATTGGATTTTAAATAAGAACATTCATCTTCAAATAGTACAAAACCCACCTTATCTATTAAAAAACAACCTTGCTCACTATTAACAACAAATTCTGGTTCCTTTTCCCTTACATGTACAACAACTTTGTTAGGAAAAATTTTTTCCGTATAGACGTTTTCAATAAAAGGATATTCTTTAATAGCTTTTGCTCTTAAATCAGATAGGTCTGTTAAAAAGAAATTTTCATTTTTCAAAACTTCAAAATTTTTAACTATTTCCCCCCTATCAACATAACTAAGTTCATTCACCTCTATTTCTTTAATGAGAAAAAAAGGGCTGTAAAAAAGTAAATAGGCTATTATTAATAAAAAAGGGATGTACAAAAAAACCTTAAGCCTTTTTTTTAAAATAGACAATAATCTGTCCTTTTTTAATCTTCTCTGCTTTTTTCTCAAAATTTGGGAATCTATTTTTCTTTCTTGAGAAAAGTCTTTCATATTGAAAAAAACATTGAATTATATTAAACTACTCTATCATAAAATGCGCTTTATTTAAAAAAGATAAAGAGCCGAGGTAGCTCAGTTGGTAGAGCATACGACTGAAAATCGTAGGGTCACCAGTTCGATTCTGGTCCTCGGCACTTTGCGAGAGTAGTTCAGTTGGCTAGAACAACACATTGCC
>SLSN01000082.1 GCA_007130415.1 Patescibacteria group bacterium | reverse complement strand
TCCATAGTTGGATTAGAAAAATCTGGTTGTGGAGGAACACCTACGTCTGGTTGTGGAGGTTGCATATCACCTCCTGGGTTTTGTCCAAAGTCCTGTTGTTGATTATCCATAGTTGGACTAGAAAAATCTGGTTGTGAAGGAATCCCTACGTCTGGTTGTGGAGGTTGCATATCACCTCCTGGGCTTTGCCCAAAGTCCTGTTGTTGATTGTTTACACCAGGTTCAGGAGGCATATTAACATTACCACCTGGTACAGAGAAATCTGGCTGGGGCACTGAATTATCAGCCATATTTCCTGAATCATCCCAATTAGGATTAGTATTTCCCTGGTTAATCTGTGAATCATCCATATATTAACAAAAACAAATTAACTCATGTATTTAAATGGTACATTAAATATACTTAATTATCCAGTTTTTCTTATATAGGCTTTTTGAGGAGGAGAAATATTGCGGGACCTGGACTCGAACCAGGATTCTCGGCTTCAAAGGCCGGCGTCCTACCATTAGACGATCCCGCAGATGACTTTAGATTATACCAAAAGTTACTCCTCTATCAAAATGTTTTGATATTATATAAAATTAGCACACTATGGAGAGCTATACAAATGGAGAAAATTTAATAAAAGAGTTAAATGAGATCTTTGAAAAAAAGTCTTTTTTAAGTCCAAAGCAGTGGGGTCAATTAGTCCGTAAATATACGAAAGATGATAGTTCGACTCCATCTAAAAACTATATCCTAGAATATATCAGGAAAAACAAAATACCAGTTAAGAAGGAAGTTTTAGAGAGTTTAAAAATGAAACCTACTAGAACTATCTCTGGGGTTACACCCTTAACAATTTTTACAAAACCATATAAATGTTCTGGGAATTGTATTTTCTGTCCGACATCTTCTAAAACACCAAAAAGCTATCTTGTTGAAGAACCTGGAATTCAGAGAGCTGTAATTTCGAAATATGAGCCATACAAGCAGATTAAATCGCGTGTTAAAGCGTTAGAAGCGATAGGTCATAACACAGAAAAGATAGAGTTAATAATTTCTGGAGGTACTTGGGATGATTATGAACTTAACTATCGTATTTGGTACATAATGGAAGTTTTTAGAGCATTGAATAATATGAGATCTGTTGAATTTGATAACGATAAAAGCTATGAAGAATCTATAGATGAACTTAAAAAATTGCAAGAAAAGAATACCAATGCAAAAAATAGGAATGTTGGAATATGTATAGAGACAAGACCAGATAAAATTAATGTCCAAAATCTTAAGTGGTACAGAATATTTGGAGTTACCAAAGTGCAACTAGGGGTTCAATCTTTAAATGAAGAAATTCTGCAAGCTAATGCTAGAGGGCATACTAGAGAGGAAATTTTTCGGGCAATAGAGCTGCTAAGGCTTTTAGGAGTTAATATACACATACATTGGATGTGTAATCTTTACAAAAGTACCCCCGAATTAGACTATGAGGATTTTATGGAGGTATTTGCAAACCAACGTGCCAAACCAGATGAAATCAAAATATACCCCTGCTCTATTGTTAAAGGTATAGAATTACACCAAATGTATAAAGATGGGAAATATGCACCTTATGATATGCAAACTTTACTAGAATTACTTGCAAAATGTAAGAATTTAGTCCCAAATTATTGCAGGATTAACAGATTAATGCGAGATATACCATCCCAGCTAATACTTGCTGGAAATAAAACCACAAATCTTAGAGAAAAGGTACAAGATTTCATGAAAGAAAAAGGTATGTCTTGTGAGTGTATTCGCTGTAGAGAGATTAAAAACAAAAAATATGGGAAACTACATTTCAAGAAAATTGAATACCAAACGAGTGTGAGTACAGAATATTTTTTGCAGTATGTGACTGCAGACAATAAATTAGCTGGTTTCTTGAGACTTAGCATATACAAAAAACAAAACGCCCTATTAATTGATACACCCGCTATGGTTCGAGAATTACATGTCTATGGAGTCTCATTGAATTTAAGTGACAAATCAGACCATTCTAGCCAACACAAGGGAGTTGGTTCCAAACTATTAATGCATGCTGAAAAAATAGCTAAAAATTTAGATATTGCTCAAATTGCTGTAATTTCTGGTATTGGGACTAGAAACTATTACAAAAAAAGAGGATATGTGATAGAAAAGAAGTACGGATATGCTTTTAAAAAATTAGATTGAGATGTTTTTCAAAAAGAAAAGAAAAGAAACAAAAAAAACACAAGATTGTAAGGTACACTTTAAGGCAAAAAATACTAGAAGAAATTTGCCTAAAAGGTCAAGCTCTTCTAAAAACTCTTTTTGTGCAAAGGCAAAATCCATAAAACCTCTTAGGGGTTCACGAAATTCAAGAGCTGAAAAAGTAAAAAAAATAAAACGTAGGAATTCCATTTTGGGAGTTATGCTTTTAATTTTTGTAATATCTATGGCTATTTTTTCTGGATATACAGTTATCAACTTCATTACCGGAATTCGTGGAGGAACATCCATTGAGGATATAGTCCAAGAACAAAAATATGTAATAGGTATAGACTCTGTACCAATATATCCAAATTCTCAATTTGTTTACCAAGATACTAAAGATGAGGAAATAGTTATGAGGATGCTTAACCAGGGTTTGTCTGTATATAAATTGCCAAGGAATACCAGAACTTCGCAAGTGTATGATTTTTATGAAGAAAACTTGTCTCAAAATGGATGGGAATACATATCAACTATTCCAATGAGTACGGAAGAAGAACTTTTAGGACAATATTGGTTCCAAAATGAGAAAGGTTTAAGAATATATATTGAAGGAGATGATGTTTGGTATGAATTAATAACTAAAAGTGAAGCTGAAACTTCATTGGCGCAGAGAAGAGAAGCAGAATTGCAAAGAAAAAGAGTTTTAGAAACTTCCTCTGAGCAAAACCTTCTTCCTGATTTCCCCTGGGTCCTTTCAATACCAAGAGAATATTTAACGAGATATTCCCCTACAGAAATGGAAGAATTACAATCTGTTGAAATATTTGAAATAGCTGGTGAAGCGAGTTTTTTGATCTATCCAATAGGCAAATCTAATTCTGAATCGTACATCCAAATGCTCGAAGAATTCATAGAAAAGAAAGACGAAGATTCTGAGAAGGATTGGGGAATTGTAAGCTCTATTAGAGATTTTCGCAAAGAAAGGGAAGTTTTATCAACAAAACTAACAATAGATGGCAGAAGTGGAGAAGGGGTAGTTCTTATGAATAAAAGAAACTTTATAGTTTACCTAATAACTTCGAACGATGAAGGAAATCCTTTTTTTGAACAAATCATTGAAGAGATTCATGAGCCTTAATTCTTTTGGCAACTTTCTTGTTTTTTAAAACAGAGTTCAACTCATCTAATGAAGCTTTTTTAACGTTTTCAATACTACCAAAATGCTTTAATAGAGCTTTTCTTCTTTTAATCCCTATCCCCTCTATATTATCTAAAACTGACCCCTTCATATATTTCCCCATACTCTTTCTGTGATATTTAATCCCAAATCTGTGAGCTTCATTTCTTAACTCTACAAGTAGAAACGGATATTTAACATAAATTTTCTTTATTTTGTCTTTTTCTAAAACCCAAAAATTATCTTTATCCTTTTTTTTAGTTTTTGAAATACCCATAAGCTTTATATCTTTGGGCACCAAATCTTTCAGTACGGATAATTGAGATATCCCCCCATCTATTAAAATAAGCTGGGGCTTTTTTTCTTGCTTTAATCGCCTGGTAATAACTTCACGAAGCATCCCAGGATCATTGGAGTCTTGAAAATCCCTTATTTTAAAAACCCTATACTCTTCAGGCATTAACCTACCATTTATAGCAACTGACATAGCTCCATATGCAAATTTACCTTTTATGTTTGAAATATCAAAACATTCAATTCTTTTTAAATTTGAAACATTTAATTGTTTTGAAAGAGTTATTAAAGAATTGCGAATTTTTTCATAACGAGTATCCAAATATTCTTTCTCTGATTCAAAGGGAGATATGGATATTTTTTGAGAAAGATATTCCAAATCGCTTATTTTATCTCTAAGATTAGCAGCTTTTTCAAAATCTTGTCCTTCTGCATAACTTTCCATTTCTTTTTTTAACTTAGTAATCAAATTCCTTTTTTTCCCGCTCAGTAATTTAACTATATTATTAATGTTTTCTTGATAATCCTCTTGAGAAATCTTGCCATGATATGGTCCCGGACAAAGGTTTAAGTGGTAATAGAGGCAGGGTTTTGGAGGGTTATTACATGTACAAAATGGGTAAAGTTTTCGAACATAATCAAAAATTCTTTTTACAGCTTTACCCTTAGGATATGGTCCAAAAATTTTACCTTTTTCAAATTCCCCTTTTTTAACAGAACGAACGACTTTTACTTTTGGATACTTATCATATGTAGATATATGAATCCAAGCAAATGATTTATCATCTTTAAATTCAACATTAAATTTGGGTTTGTACTTTTTTATTAAGGCCGCTTCTAAAATCATTGACTCTACCTCATTCTCTGTCTCTATCGTTTCAATCTTTTCAATAAGTGGGATCATTTTTATAATTTGAGGCCTATCATAGTGATTCTCTCGAAAGTACGAGGAAATTCTTGACTTGAGATTTAAAGCTTTCCCTACATACAAAACCTCATTTTGCTTATCAAGAAATTTGTATACTCCTGTTTTTCTAGGGGCATCTTCTACCTGTTGTTTTATTGTATTAGTCATATGAAGCAAATTTCTTAATACATTCCAATATTTCCGGGGACTTTTTTATTTTATGCTTTAAGACCATCGTCTTTTTGTCGTTTTTTTTGTGTATTATTATTCTGACCGGGCATTCTCCAGGATTATTTTTAATTTTTTCTCGAAGTTTTTTCAAATCGTCACCATTATGTACATCATTAATTTTGAAAGTAATGCCCTCAAAGCTATCTCCATATTTTCCAACATCTATTTCTTTCATTTTTGTCAATATTATTGAATAAAAATCGTCTTTCCTATTCACTCTTCCTACAAAACCCATGGGTACATTTAATTTAAACCTATCCTTGAGATCATTGTATTTTTTAGGAAAAGCTACAACCTCAATATTTCCTGTCTTATCTTCAACTATTAAAATTGCCATGTTTTCATTTTTCTTCGTTGTTACCCGTCTTATCTTTGTTATTAATCCAACTATGACAACACTATCACCATCATTTAGATCTTTCAGGTCTTTAATACTTTGAATCCCTTTTTCTTTGAGAAAAAGCTCTAAAGAATCCAAGGGATGACTTGAAAAGTAAAGCCCTATTAACTCTTTTTCCCACTCTAATTTTTGTATAACAGGGGTTGGTTCAATTTTAGGCAGTGGCGTAGGCTCCTCTATATTTTTCTTAATTCCTTTCTTTCCTGAAAATAGGTCAAATTGTCCTAATACGGAGTTCTCTTTTTCTCTCTTGTATCTGTTGTAAAGGCCTTCTAGGCTATTTAAAAGTGCATTACGGTCACCAAACGAGTCAAAAGCTCCTACCTTTATTAAGCATTCAATAGTTTTGATTTGAACTTTTTTTCCAACCATTCTAAAAAGAAAATCATCGAGATTCAAAAATGGACCATTTTCGTCTCTTTCAAGAACAACCTCGTTTACGATATCTTCACCAACATTTTTTATCGCTACAAGTCCAAAACGAATGTTTTTTTCATCTTCAATTGTAAAATCTGTATTACTGAGGTTAATATCTGGTGGTAATACTTCGATTCCTAAACTTTTGCACTCTTCTAGATCGGTCACTATTCTATCAAAATTATCTAAATCGCCTTCTAGAAGAGAAGCCATAAATTCGAGAGGATAATTAGCCTTTAAGTAAGCGGTCCAATATGATACTAGAGCATATGATGCACTATGTGCTTTATTAAAACCGTAATTTGCAAATTGTAAAAGTTTTTCCCAAACTTCCTCAACTGATTCTTTTTTGAAGCCTTTTTTCTTTGCTCCTTCGATAAAAACTGGTTTTTCAGCATTCATAATATCCATTTTCTTCTTACCCATTGCTCTTCTGAGAATATCAGCACTACCCATTGTGTAGCCAGCAATATCTACAGCTATTCTAATTACTTGTTCTTGGTAAGTAATAACACCATTAGTTACCTCAAGAATAGGTTTTAGGGCTGGAAAAAGGTATTTTGGTTGTTTCTCTCCTGATTTCACAGCAGCGTATTCTGGTATAAATTGCATAGGACCAGGTCTGTATGCAGCTAAAATATAGCTGATGTCTTCTAAGGAATCAGGTTTTGTCATTTTTATTGTCTTTCTCATCCCTTCACTCTCCAATTGAAAAACACCTATCGTTTCTCCCTTTCTCAATAGTTTAAAAGCCTTTTCATCATGAGTGTCAATCTCTAAAAGGTCAATTTCTACACCTCTATCTTCTTTGATTCTCTCTACAGTGCGGCCAATGACGTTTAAGTTTCTAAGTCCCAGGAAATCGAATTTCATAAGGCCCAGAGATTCTAAATCTGTCATTTCATACTGACTCATGCCAATACCCTCTCCATGAGCATCTTTTTGAATTGGTACATAATCTACTACTGGAGTTGGAGTTATGATAATTCCACATGCATGTGTTGAAATACCTCTACACATACCTGCTACTTTTCTTACAATTTCGACCATTTCTATCAAATCTGAAGAAGAATGAACCAAATCTTTAAATTCAGGGTTGTTTTCAAGCATGTAGTCAATATTTTGGGCTTTTCCAAAAACAATCTCTACCATTTTGGAAAGTTGGTCAGCTATTTGTAAATCGATACCAAGCACTCTAGAAACGTCTCTAATGGCTTGTCTTGTTTGTAATTTACTGAAGGTAGCTATTTGTTTTACATTTTCTAAACCATATTTTTCTATAGCATATTGAACAACTTCATCTCTTCTTTTATCAGCAATATCTATATCAAAATCAGGAGGTGATTCTCTTTCAGGGTTCAGGAATCTTTCAAAATAAAGTTCCCAACCTATTGGTTCAATGTGAGTTATACCAACGCAATATGCCACTACAGAACCACAACCAGAGCCTCGCATTCCAACAATAATATCGTTATCTCTACAAAAATGAACGAAATCCATCATAACAAGGAAATAGTGATTATATCCCTTATCATCTATCACCCTTAATTCATAATCTATTCTTTCTTTCAATTCTT
>SLSN01000053.1 GCA_007130415.1 Patescibacteria group bacterium | reverse complement strand
TTCATACCTTTGCATTCAGGAAATTTTGCACAACTAAGGAACTTTCCATACCTACCCAACCTTTCAACCATCTTCCCCTTACAATTCGGACATTTCTCATCTGACCCACCTAAAATTACAACATCCTCTTTACTTACCTCTTTATGTGCTTTTTTGAGCTCCTTTTGAAGCAATTTATATTCTTTATCCAAAAAAGGAGAATAATCGACTTTACCTTCCGCCATATTATCAAGCCCATCTTCGACATTCGCTGTATATTCATAATCAACCAATCTTTCAAAACTACCCTTCATTAAACCAGTAACTACCCTACCTACATCCTGAGGGATTAAATATCTCTCTACTTTTTTTACATAACCCCTATCTTGGACAGTACTAATTATCGAAGAATATGTCGAAGGACGACCAATACCGTGCTTTTCCAAAGCTTTTACCAAAGTAGCTTCAGTATATCGAGCTTTTGGTTTTGTAAATTTCTGCTCTTTCAAAAATTCTTTCTGATCAAAAACCTGCCCCTTCTTAATATCAGAAACCGTCTGAAAACTATCATCATCCTGCAACTTACTAGACATTAACTTACTAAAACCATCAAACAAAACTTTCTCTGCTTTTAGAGAAAAATCATATTTTTTCTTACTAACACCATCAACTCGAAAAGTAACATTCAAAACCTCAACTACTCGTGGAGTCATTTGAGAAGCAACAGCCTTTTTGTAAATCAAATCATAAAGCTTTGCTTCTGCAGGGCCAAACTTTTCTTTAATTACATCAGTTTTCAGTTTGAAATCCGTTGGACGTATAGCTTCATGGGCTTCTTGAGCATTTTTTGATTTAGTTTTGTAAAAAACTGGTTTTTCAGGAAGATACTTCTCTCCAAATTCTTCAACTATGACCTCCCTAATGGAATCAAGAGCCTGACTTGAAAGACTAGTGGAGTCAGTTCTCATATATGTAATATGGCCAGCTTGATAAAGGATTTGAGCCAAAGCCATTGTTCTTTTTGATGAAAAACCAAGCAAATTATTAGCCGCTTGCTGCAATGTCGAAGTTGTAAAAGGAGGATATGGATACCTCTTGCTCTCTTTCTTTTCAACATCGTGAACAACAAAGTCTTTCTTTTTAATATCCTTTTCTAAATCTAAAACTTCTTTCTCCTCTTTAGGAACAAACTTCTTACCTTCTTTTTTTGCAAGCTGGGCTTTTACTTTAACCTTTTTCGTATCCTTATCTTCAAGATTTACAAAAACATCCCAAAACTCTTTAGGTACAAAAGCTTCAATCTCTTCTTCTCTTTCGACAATCAATCTCAAAGCAACAGATTGTACCCTACCAGCAGAGAGTCCATACCAAATTTTTTTCCAAAGCAACTCAGAAACTTGATAACCGACCAATCTATCTAAAACCCTTCTGGCAATTTGAGCTTGAACTAGATTTTCATCAATCTTCCCAGGCTTAGAAATAGATTCTAAAACAGCATCTTTAGTAATTTCATGAAAAACTATCCTCTTTGGATTTTTCAAACCCAAAGCATCAGCAGCATGCCAAGCTATGGCCTCACCTTCACGGTCAGGGTCCATTGCTAGATATACGTCATGTTTTTTGCTCTTGGGCAAAGCCTTTTTAAGATCTTTAATGACAGAACCCTTACCTTTAATGGTAACAAAATCTGCCTTGTAATCTTTTTCTACGTCTACTGCAAGACGATTCTTAGGCAAATCAATTATATGACCGACAGTAGCCATTACCTTGTAATCTTTACCTAAATACCTTTTAATTGTTTTTGCTTTTGCCGGTGATTCGACAATAACTAAGTTGCTCATCGTGGCATAAAATACACTTTAATGAAAATTTTGTCAAACTAAGTGTCAACTTATTCTAAAAAGCAAAAATTAAAATACTGAAAGAAAATTATTAAAGATTACGTTTAAAATCAGAAACCAAACCTTCAAAAAACTTAAAAATCTCACCCTTTGGTACAGGGTTTTTTATAAATTTAATTGGTACCTCTTCTATACTATCATCAACTAATTGCTCAAGAAAAAGTCTTGAATTAAATTTACTCCCATACTTTCTATTACTTAAATCTATTATACCCCCTAAAGAAATACCCTGCTCCTTTAGGACAAAATAAAGATCAATGTAGTCTTTGTATTCTACTCTTCTACCGACTGTATATGCCTTCGTAGAAGCGATCTCTAAGACATTCAAAGCTGTTACACCTTCCAAATCAACAGGAGATAGAAGCCTAGGATATGGATAATGTAAGAAAGTTACTTTTACGCCATCAAAAAAAAAGGTTAATTCCTCCCTACTGTTAACATTTAATTCTAAGGAGTTACTAGGAAGTTCTCTTTCCAGGTCTTTTAAAAAATTGCTTTCTAAAAAATCTTTCGTAAAAAAATCAAAATCCACAGACACCCTATGCCCTATTTGAAGAGCTAAGGCAGTACCACCACCTAAGTCAAAGTCACCTATGAAAGAAAGTTTTTTAAAAACTTCAAAAACATCTTTTCTTTTTTTATCTAGTATTTCTTGATACATAAGAAGGCTTAGCCTCAAGTAATATTTTAATTAATTTCAAAGTTTGAGGACGAAATTCTGATTCAGAAAAATCCGAAATTGTCTCTCTAACTCGAGACTTACCATATTCCGAAATCAACCATTTCCAATCTTCAATATTTCCATAACTTAGTACCTGCTTTACAATCACCCTCCTATCCTTTTCTAAATGCAAAGAGGCAAAATCATATGACCAAAAAAGTCGCTCCAAACTCTCAGGTATTTTATTCTCTGCCATAATCCGAAGTTTTAATATATCAACCTATTATATCAAATATTTACTCACTCAAAAACTCCACAAAGCCATCAATATTCTTTACCACATTCGCCCCTTGGGATATTAATTCTAAACAACCCTGGCTTCCTTCACAAAGGATACTATTTGGTACAACAAAGACATCTCTACCGTAATTGTTTGCATGAGTTGCTGTATTAAGCGCACCACTCCTTTTCCCTGCTTGAATAATTATCGTCTTTTTCGACATACCCGCAAGAATTCGATTACGAAGTGGAAACATACCTTTAAAAAATTTCCTTCCTGGAGGAAATTCCGAAATCACGAGACGATATTTACAAAGATACTGGTACATTACAGAATTACCTCTATAGTAGACCCTATCAAGACCACCACCTACTACACCAATAGTTGCTAGGTTTTTCTTCAAACAAAGCCTATGAACTTCAGAATCAACTCCATTTGCAAGACCGCTAACAAAACAAATATTTTTTGGAAAATCTTTCCTTTTTTCAAAAAACCTTTCCAAAACTTCAAAACTGTAATTGGAGATTTTCCTAGAACCAACAATTGTCACAAAGTTTTTTTCTAACAAAGAAATATCTCCTTTTAAAAAAAGAAATACAGGATAATCAGAAATTTCTTTTAAAAAAAGAGGATATTTTTTATCCCAAAAAGGTAGCACTTTAATACCTCCTTTCTCCAAATTCCCCCTGAAGCTATTCGGACATCGAGCTATCTTTCCTTTGCTTATAATGAGTTCTTTTATGTATTTTTGACCAATATTTGGTTTTAACAAAAGATATGCAAGGTCAAAAATATATTCATCTAAATTCATAAAGTTATTTTAGATGAATAGTCTTAAAGAAAAATAAAGAGGAAATTAAAAATCAATATTATCTACAAACCAATCAACCATCTCCCTTGCTAGCTGTGCAGCATTGTTACTTGCACTGCCGCCTTCTAAAAATACAACAAAGGAATACTTAGGCTCATCATATGGGAAAAAACCATTAACCCAAGCATGAGTATCCATATATCTACCATCTTCATCTACTCTTCCAAATTCTGCAGTACCTGTCTTAGCAGCAACCTCAACCTTTGCATCCGTAAGAGGAACTATGACTCTTCTAGAACCAGCAACACTCGCTCTCATACCTTCTCTAACTATTTCAAGAGCTTCTTTTTTTATGAAATTTTTGTTATTTTCTTCAAATTCAAGATTCATTTCCTCACCATTTCCTACTAACCTTTTAGCTAAATGAGGAGTATGTAAAATACCACCGTTTGCTATTGCAGATACCCAATTAACAGCCTGAATTGGTGTTGATGTAACAAGACCCTGGCCGATAACGGCATTACAAGAATCTCCTTCGGGATACCAGTATGGATCTAACCAAGGGCTAGTTGTTTCTGCAAGTTTAACTTTAATCTCTGGAGAAGGTAATCTACCAGGACCTTCACCTGGAATATCTACACCTGTATATTGCCCAATACCAAAATCTTCCAAATATGGGACTAACTTATTCATATCCCAGTTTCGAATCATTTCACAGAAATAAATATTTGAAGAAAGCATTAGTGCATCAACTATATTTAAAGACCCATAGACATTGTTCTGAAACTCTTGGAAAGGTACTCCACTCGAAAATGAATACCCTGCTCTACTCACATATATGGTATCAGTATTAATTACCCCAGCATCTAAGCCCGCAGAGGCAACAATAGTTTTGAACATAGAACCAGGAGGTACTTGTGCATCAACAGCTTTATTAGTTATCGGATTACCCTTACCGTGCAAAATTTCCTCAAATTGCTCCTGAGTAATTCCCTTTACAAAAAGATTATTATCGTAAGAAGGGAAATTTGCCATAACAATAATTTCTCCAGTATTAACATCTTGCACCACAATACTCCCACTTATAGCTTCATATTCCTCAACACCTTCAGCTAAAATATCATAAGCTTCCTTTTGAGCTTGTAAATCAATTGTCATGTGTAAACTTTTTCCAGGCACAGCCTCCCTAAGCAATGCTTCACCTTTAGAAACTACTCGCCCAAAAGCATCAACTTCAACCGCTACCTTACCCTTTTCACCAATTAAATATTCATCATAATACCTTTCAATACCAACCCTACCTACAATATCATTAAAACCAACATAATCGAGCCTTTCAAAATCTTCAGCTGTAACTATACTTGTATATCCTAAAATGTGGGAAAGAGGTTCTTTGTAAATATAGTTTCTGGTAATACCTTCCTCTAAATCAACACCCAAAAGATCTTCATCAAGAGCTTTAATATCTATAACTACATCATTTTTTAAATCCGAAGCGACCAAAATTCTTCTTGTTTCAGGATCTTTTTCCAAAACAACGTAAACCCTTTCCAAAATTGACTCTCCCTCCACAACTTCTTCGTCTAAAACACTTTCCAAAATTTCCACACTTTCCCTAAGTTCGTCATCATTCAAAAAGCCTTCTTCATCGAAAAAAGGGCTTAAATCAAGATAACAATCTACAGAAGCCACGTTTTCTACTAACTTTTCACCATTCCTGTCAAAAATGATCCCACGTCTAGAGGGCACATCAATAATATTTATTTGGTTTCGCTGAGATCTTGCATACATACTATCTCCTTGGAAGACTTGCAAGTCAAAAACACTGTAAAAAAGAAAAAGAATTAGTAAAGAAAAACCAGCAAAAATGAATATGAGATTCCATCTTAAAGCAACATCGTTATCAACGGATTCATTGCCTCCATTTATCTCCTCCTCCCTTTCTATTATTTTTTTTGCTAAATTTTTATTTGTCATTAAAACATATCCTCCCTAAGATATGATCTTAAAAAATAGAAAATAATTTTTAGGATCAAATATACAAAAATATTCTTTACAGCAAATAATACTACATCATAAAAAAGGTTTAAATCCAAAGATAAAAGTGTAAATGTTTCTTGAAAAAACACAAAAGCTTGAAAGAAAAATCCAAAAAAGAGAAAGGCAAAAAATACTGCTACAATATCGAGAAAGAAATTGCTTACAAACCTATCAAACAGAGAGAGTAAAAGAAGAACGAGAGTTATAGAGATTAAATATGTTCCTAACCAAAAATACATTGAGACATCAAGCAAAATACTCACCAAAATCAAAAACCACCATAAGTTTAATTTTTTTAAATCCCTAAAGAAAAAAATCGAGAAGACAAGAAATAAACTAAATGATGAAAGATATTCAAAAAATAATGCTGAATACAAAAAAAACGGTACTAATACAATATAAAGTAATATTTTCAGTATATTCATATGCTATTCCCCCTTTCTTACAAAAACCCTTTTTAAATCCGCATAATCTATTGGCAACTGTACAGTACAAGTACGTGATGTGGCTGTGGGATCTTCGTCTACGGTTAAAACATCTCCTATGTAAAGATAAGTACCTACTTTTGTATCGTTAGTTAATATAATATCACCCTCTTCAAGATTTCCACGTGTCTCTATATTTTCAACACTAAGAACATTTGACCTTCCAATTGCCACTCCAGAAAGAAAGCTCTGAGGTTCAAAAGAATCCGTACCGAAATCTTCTTCATCATCAATAATCATAACCTTAAGAGAACTAGCCCTACTTGTTGGTAAACGAACCTTAGAAGTCTTTTCATAAACCTCACTTAAAAGACCCACGTACATATTACCAATCAAAACAACATCCCCCTCTTTCAAACCATCCTCCCTACCCTTATTTATAACCAAAGATTCACTTCTCAAAGCCCAATCCTGAAACAAAACTTCGGCTAGAATTAAATCTTGCTCCTTAGATTCAACATTCAGCTGTTCTCTAAGAGTAAAATTCTCCTCTTTTAAAAGAGGAATTAAGCTACTTTCAGCTTTAAGTTTTAAATATTCTTCCTGTAAATCGTAATACTCTCCCCTCAAAGAACGAACTTCACCAAAAACTCCCAAAAAGTTCTTAACAGATTTATTTGAAACAAAAGCAGCTGAAGAAATAGGTTCAGCTAAAAAGCCAACCGACTCTGCTACAGTTTTTTGAATACCAAAAAAATTAAAAAAGAAAAGGAATAATGAGCAGGAAGCCAATAGAAGAAAAAACTTTTTAGAATTGTCAAAAAATCCTTTTTCCGTAAACATTTAATTAACTATATTAAAATTACGATATTTCGTCCCAACCTTTTTGGATTTTTTCAAGTAGCTCTATATGGTCAAGCATTTCTGCTGTTCCTCTAGCAACAGCAGAGAGAGGTTCGTCTACAACTTTTACAGGCATTTTAAGTTTCTTTCCCCAAAGGACACTCAAGTTTTTAATAAGTGCACCACCACCAGATAAATGTAATCCGGAAATCAAAATATCTGAAACCAATTCTGGAGGGGTTTCTTCAACGGCATCTTTTACTGCTTGAGTTATCGTATCTATGGTAGGCATAATTGCTTCTCTAACCTCAATACTTGAAATTTCCACAG
>SLSN01000026.1 GCA_007130415.1 Patescibacteria group bacterium | reverse complement strand
TCATCTTTATTTTTTTCTTCAAAACTTATGTCCAAGCCTTGCTTTATGGCATCATTAACGATTCTTTCAACTTCTTCTATCTGCTCTTGGCTTAACTTCTGTTCACTAGGGAAGTCAAATCTTAATCTGTCAGGAGTTATATTGCTACCTTTTTGATAGACTTCTGGTCCAAGAACATCTTTTAGTGCTTTTAGTAGAAGGTGGGTTGTTGTATGTAATTTGACACTCTTATCTGAAGTGTCTGCGAGCCCTCCCTTAAAAAATCCTTTGCTTGCAGATCTTGATTTTTCTTGATGCTCTTGAAATGCACGATTATGATTTTTCCAAAAAGAATCCTCATCGATTTCTATTCCTTCAGTTTGCAATTCTTCTAAAAACATTTCAGGGGGGAAACCATAGGTTTCATATATTTTGAAAGAAATACCATTTTCATTTTTAAATTTTTGTTTTGTGCTTTGGGCGATCTTTTTTACTTCTTTGATTCCATCTCTCAGAGTTTTGTTGAATTTTTCTTCTTCTTTTTCTAATATCTCCAATATCTTTTCCTTTCTTTCATCTAGTTCTTTCCATACTTGAGAAAATTGTTTGATAGCTACTAAAGCAATTTTTTTTGTAAAGTTTTCTTCTATACCCAAAATTTTCGCATGTCTTACGGCTCTGCGAATCAATCTACGTAGGATATATTCTCTTTCTGTCCTGCCTGGTGTAATACCGTCCATAATAATCCAGGTTGCTGCTTTTATATGGTCTACTACAATACGTTGTGAATGTATTTCATCTTTTTTGCTCAAGTCTTGGACTTTTTTCAGTATTGGACTATATATATCTGTTTCGAAAACACTACTTTTGTTTTGTAGTATTAGAGCTAAACGGTCCAATCCTCCACCAAAATCAACATTGTGTCTGCCCAAGGGTTTGTAAGAGTCTCCTTGCTTAAAATATTCCATTAAGACATTGTTCCCAATCTCTAAATATTTTCCACAATCACAACTTATGTGGCAATTATCCCCACAAATTTCCTTGCCGGTGTCATAAAAAATTTCTGTACAAGGACCGCATGGACCGCCTCCAGATAGTTCCCACCAATTGTCTTTTTTACCATAAGCCTGTATCCTTTCACCTTTTCCTACTTCTGCTTTTATACCTCTTTTTTCAAAAAGTTCTAGCCAAATCTTAATGGATTCATCATCTCTGGGTGCGTCTTTGTCTCCTTCGAATACGGTTGCATATATTCTTTCTATATCAATTCCTAATTCATCAACAAAAAAAGAAATGGTTAGATTAATTGCATCTTTTTTAAAGTAGTCATTTAGAGACCAATTACCTAACATTTCAAAAGTAGTGCAGTGTGAGGTATCTCCGACCTCTGCTATATCTATTGTTCTAACACACCTTTGGGAGTTTACTAATCTTGTACCTGCTGGATGTTTTTCACCCAGGAGGAATGGTATCAAAGGGAACATGCCCGAGTTAACAAATAGTGTAGAAGGGTCATTTTCTGGTACTAGGGATGCACTTGGAATTATGGCGTGATTATTGGCTGCAAAGAATTGCAAATATTTTTCTCTGATTTCTATATAGCTGAGTTCCTTCATGCACTTGAAACAAAAAAATTATTGGCTTGATTATTGCAAAATTATAAGGTTTTTTCAACTTTCTTTTTCAAAGGATTTTTTGTATGAAGATTCTCCATCCGGCTTTATAATTGCGATTTCTTCGTAATTTTGAGGTTGGTCCTTCTTCCAAGCGATATATATTACCCAAGGTATTGAGAGAGCAAAGATGATAAGTAGGGTTCCAACGGAAAAAATCATAAATGTTGTAATAGGAACTCCAAGAAAAGTTTCCTCTGATGAGTCTGGTTCTAATGTAAAAGTCCATTCTTTATCTACCGCATTTCCTGCTGTGTCTTCGAAATATATATATGCTCTATACTCTCCCGTTTCAAGATTCTTTTCAGGAGTGTATCTTAGAAGTATTTCACTTCGAGAAATTTGAACAAAATCTACTTGTTTTGTTAAATTAGAGTCGTTTAGCTTGAATACAATAGAATTTTCTTCTACTGTAGAATTGTGTGAAGCTATTAAGTTTGCAGAAATTGTTGTTCTAGGATTAGTTACATATGAATTTTCTCTTGGTAGTATTTTGGCTATTTGGGGTTCAGGTAAAATGATTTCATTATCAAACTCAAAGTCAAAATCAACGAGAGGATATTTTGGTTCTTCTCTTACGGGGATATCAGTACTTTCTTGTCCAACACTGATGACCCAACTTTGAGCTGAAAGATGTTTGTTGTGTCCATCATGTACGAAAATATTTGCTAAATAGCTGCCGTCTCTGTCTGGTGTGCCTGAAAAACGTATTTTTAATCTACCATCTTCACCACTCTCAAGAACTGTTTTATGTAACCAATGCGCTCTTGGTGTAAATGAATAGTGGTATTCTATTTGATCCAAATCTCTATCTGCAACTTCTAGGGTATATTCATAGGTTTCTTTTGTTGATAGTGAACTTGAGGGAGGTTTCGAACTGTAATATGGGTCAGTTAAAAACTCTGGAGGATGATTTTTTTCTATAACATAGACTATCTTTTGGTCTACATCCATTTCACAATTATAGGTTCCTGAGGTTGTTTGTATTTCTCCATAAATATTTTGTTCACCAAGTTTGTTTGGTGAGAAACTGAATGTTTCAGAAACGTTGTCTAGAGAGTGACTGTATTCTTTTGAAAATAATTCTCCATGATTCTTTTCGTATACCTTAATGTTTTCTACTCCCCCCCCTTGTAAATTGGTATATATATGAATTTGGTAGTTGTTTTCTAAGGCAAGAGTTTTGGAATTTACGTATGGAATATGTATGGTACATTGAGAAGGCTGATATGTTTCTTCATAGGCAAGATGTCTTATATCAAAATTTTGTGAATTTAGTAAGGAGTAAATTGCGACAGGAATTGTTAAGAGGATTAAGGTTGCAAAAATTAAGGGGTAAATAGGCTTTTGTCTTTTTCTAAAAGTTTTACGCATTAAATCCCAATATACTATAGTGGCGTGATATATGCAACAATTTTAAAGATTATTAAGAAATTCATTTATTTTTTGCTCTGTTAGGCTAAGGTCATTTTCTGCTATTCCAAGATTTATATATTCTTCAACTGTTGGGTTTTGGGACATTTTCCATGATTTCATGTCAGGAGCCATTTCTATTATTGCCCCGACGTATCTAGAATTTTGTATTTCACTAGCCAAATCTACCCTCGGATATGGCTGCCCAAATGCTCTAATACTTGAACTACTGGCATATAATTGCTGTAGAGTTTCTTGTTCTGCTAGAAATTTTATAAATTTCCATGCCTCCTCTTGGTGTGGACTTGAAATTGACACAGCTTCACCCCAATACATTGCATAGTAAACAGGTTCATTGGCTTCAAGTCTCGGTGGCGGGACAACATCAAATTCTATGTGAGGTGCAGCCTCTATTATGTCAAATACTCTCCAGCTAGGCGCAAAAAACATTGCTAAATTACCTCTAAAAAACATATCTAAATCTAGGGGCAAATCAGGTGACCAAACTTCATGTCTTTGGGTAAAATTTTTGTAAAAAGTTAGAGCACTTCTTGCTTGTTGGCTACTTAAGTCAACCACTAATCCACCATTTTGCTCATTTATTACATCAATATTATTTTGTAATAAAAGGAAAGATAGTATATCTGCTGAATGAGAGATATTATTTTCTGTACCGACAGCTAGGCCAGCTTGGGTTATTCTTCCTGCACTATCTCTTTTTGTTAGCCTTTTTGCTACTTCTACTATCCCATCCCAGTCGCTTGGAGGTTGAGATACTCCTTCTTGTGAAAGTAATTCTTTGTTGTAAAAGAGAGCCAAACCATCAATGCCTATTGGCATAGCATATATTTGTCCATCAGAACCTGTGAAATCATCTGTACAAGTGGAGTAGAAAGTTTGTGAATATTCTGAACTACTCATGATGTTTTCTGGCATTGGTGCTAAAAGATGCTCGAATCTTGGTAACCAAGAATTATTTATTTTTACAATATCTGCTGCAGGAGATTCTCCAGCTTTACCTTGCTCTAATCTTGTATGTAGCGTTGCTTCATAATCATCTGCAGCAAAAGGTCTTTGTGTATAATTTATTTTCACATGAGAATTTTGAGATTCGTATTTCTGAATGATTGGTTCCATGACATTTTCTAATTCCCAAAGTCCCCAATATGTTAGTTCTATACTTCCAGAGGGAGTTGAAGTATCGGGTGAACCAGAAGGAGGTAAAGGACTCCCATTTGCTTGTTGCCTTTGTTCATCTCCTCCCCTGCTTAATAATATTGCTACCAATACTACGAGTAAAAGAACTAATATACCACCTCCGATAATGAAGGCCATTTTCAAAGTTTTAGGATTATTAAGATTCATTTGATTCTGCTACTAAAATTAATCTTTTTGACCCAATACCGATGGGCCAGCAAGTCATTAGAGTAATTGTTTCTCTATGACTAGACGGTTCTAAAACACTGAAATCCTCTGCGTTAGAGATGTGTTTTTTTCGAACGGTATACGAGAGTATATCATTATTTCTTTCAATCCGAACTTCATCTCCAATATCTACATCCTCAAGTCGTGTGAAGATTGTTTCTGGTAAATCTGGATTTGATCTAAAAAAACTTGTTATGGCACTATGACCGTAAATAAAGGAGTTACCTCCATCCCCTGGTAGAGGAGTGCCTTTGAAATGAGCGACACCATCTTTTAGATATCTATTGTATATATTTTCATCGTGACTTTCTACATTAGAAGTTATTTTTACTCTATCTATATTAACGGAGTCAATATATATCCACATATCTTTGTTGTAATCTTTATCAATTAGTATATTATTTGTTGTATCCTCAGATTGTTTTTGTACTTGCTGTGTTAGATTTAAGAAATAGCTTTGTCCTGGATTGTAGTAGGCGAATTCACCTTGTATATATTGCTTGTATGAATCAGGTAAGGGTTTTGCTATCCTTTCACTTTGCATTTCTAGACGTTTACCTTCAAGCAGAGAGTTTGTTAGGGGTATTAGTTGTGATGAAATTATTAATAAGCCAAGAATACCCAACGCTATGGATAAAACAAATCTTAGGAGGAGTAATCTCCTTGTTTGCTTTTTTTCTCTTGTTTCAAAATTCCATTCAGTTGAGCTCTTGTTCATAACTTGATAGTACCAAATCTGTAAAGATTAATAAATAGGGGGGAGTTGGCAACTTTGGTCTTAGTTTGCTAAAATGTCCCCCATGGAAAAGAAAGATTATTATGAAGTACTTGGAGTTGGTAAAGATGCTAGTGCCCAAGACATAAAAAAAGCTTACAAAAAACTTGCTAGGAAATATCACCCAGATCATAATAAATCTGAGGATTCTAGTGCCAAATTTAAAGAAGTTCAAGAAGCTTACGAAACTCTTTCTGATGAAAAGAAGAGAGCTGCGTATGATCAATATGGGCATGCTGGTACACAAGGGTTTGCTCCTGGCGGAGGAGCGAGCTATCAAGATTTCAGTGGTTTTGATGATATCCCTTTTGATATGGGTGATATATTTAATCAGTTTTTTGGTGGTGGTTTCACTTCAAGTCCTAGAGGTTCGAGGTCAAGAAGGTCTCAGCGTGGTGCTGATCTTAAGTATCAGGTAAAAATGAATTTTATGGAATCTATGTATGAGCAGGAGATTTCCATAAAGGTGAATAGGGATAAGTCTTGTGAAAAGTGTTCAGGTACTGGAAGTAAGAGTGGAAAGCTTAAAAATTGTGAGACTTGTGGTGGATTAGGACAAGTAAAAAGAAGTCAAGAGAGTTTCTTGGGAAGAATGTCTTTTATATCAGAGTGTCCTGATTGCGGAGGTAAAGGTAAAGTAGCTGAAAATTTGTGTGAAGAATGTGAAGGTAGGGGAATTAAAGTAGCAAAAGAAGATGTAAAACTGAAGATACCTGCTGGTGCATATGATGGCATGATTTTAAGATTCGGTGGGGGTGGTAATCATCCAGTAGGAGGTGGTGAGCCAGGAGATTTATATGTAGAAATATTAATTGAGCCTCATGAAATTTTTGAAAGAAGAGGAGATGATATTTATTCGAAACAATATATCGATATTCCTACTGCTGTTTTGGGAGATGTTATTTCTGTAAAGACAGTATGGGGAGATGTAAAGTTAAAAGTCCCTGGTGGGACAGAATCTGGAACAATTTTTAAAATAAAAAGGAAAGGTTCTCCTGTAGTGGCTCATCCTTCTCGCAGAGGTGACCATTATGTTCAGTTGGATATAGAAGTACCCAAGAGAATTTCACGAGAAGAAAGAAAACTTTGGGAAGAGCTGAGAAAAAAATAGTTTTGTGTTATAATTCAAGCGAAGATAGAGATATTTTGTATTTTGAGATTGGGGTGGGTTTACTCACCCTTTTTATTTAAGTTCTAAAATTAGAAAAAACGATGGCTGTTTTAACGGAATTTGTTGTAGCAATAAATCAAATTTGCTCTGAAAGAGGTTTAGACCCAGAAAAAATATATAGTACTTTGGAATCAGCGATACTTCACGCTTATCGTAAGGAACTTGATATACCTGAAGAAAATTGTCTTGATGTTGAGTTGGATAGGCAGGAGGGTAAATTTAGGATGATAGCGAGAAAAAAAGTTGTTAAAAAGGTCAAGGATAAACAGTGTGAAATAACTAAAACTGAGGCACAGAAAATAAATCCAAGTGTTAAGGAAGGTGAAACTGTAGAAATAGAAATGCCTTCTGAGGAATTGGGTCGAATTGCTGCTCAAGCTGCAAAACAAGTAATTCATCAAAGTATTAATGAGGCTGAGAAGGAAGCAATACTAGAAGAGTTTAGTGGTAAAGTAGGAGAAGTTTTTACTGCGTTAATGCAGAGAATGCAAAGAGATAGGGCTGTTTTTGAAATAGGTAAAGCTAATGCATACATGCCTCTCGAAGAAAGTATTCCAGGTGAATTTTACAGAATTGGGGAGAGATACAAAGTTTTACTAAAGGATATCGCTGAGACTTCTAGTGGTAGAGATTTAGTAATTTCTAGAGCTGATCCTAAATTTTTAGAAGCCCTTTTTGAAATTGAAGTCCCAGAAATATCATCTGGTGTGATTGAAATAAAAGGTGTGGCAAGGGAAGCAGGTTCTAGAAGTAAGATAGCTGTTAGCTCAAATCAAGAAGGAGTTGATCCTATCGGCTCTTGTGTGGGTCAAAGAGGTATTAGAATAGCTAATATAATGGGCGAGTTAGGTGAAGAAAGGATTGATATTATTGAATGGGATGATGAATTGAAGAAATTTGTAGAAAATGCTCTAAGTCCAGCTAAAATTAATAGTGTTAAGATTAAAGATGATGATATGGCTATTGTGAAAGTAGATGAAGATCAGTTGTCTCTTGCAATAGGCAAAGAGGGTCAAAATGTTCGTTTAGCTGCTAAGCTAACAGGCATGAAAATTCAGGTTGAAGGACCTGAAAATGTAGAAAAAATTGCAGAGCCAGAGTAATTAATTAATGATAAATTAAGGGAGTAGAATGAGTAAAAAACAAAAAAAAGCAAAAGAAAAAGTGAATCAAAAACAAGTACCTGTAGTTTCAATACTTGGGCATGTTGATCATGGTAAAACTACTCTACTTGACTATATTCGAAAATCTAGAGTTCAGGCTAAAGAAGCTGGTGGTATAACACAGAAAATTTCTGTCTTTACTATCAAACCAAGTAAAGAGAAAGAAGATTTGATAACATTTATAGATACTCCAGGTCACGAAGCTTTTGATTTGATGAGACTTAGGGGTGGTAGTATAGCTGATATAGTTT
>SLSN01000080.1 GCA_007130415.1 Patescibacteria group bacterium | reverse complement strand
GCCATTTGCTCTTTTGAAAAAGTTCTTGGTGAAAGGCTACCTACTGCTAGTATAGATATAGTTAATATTAGTAATATACCTAAAATTAAAAAAGGATCTAAAAATTTGCCAAATTTGATGTTCATTCGTGATATTTCTCTTCTATCCATTTTGTCTTCAGTAAAGATTAGATATCTTATTATGAGGATAGATTATTTCTCCTTCAATTTCAAATGTTCTAATTAGTGTCCATGTAGACATTACAGTTGTAAGAAAGGAAATGATTGCAATCCAAGGGAAAGAATTTTGAGATAAAACGTCTGCGATTAATATTATGGAAACAATCCAAAGAAATGTAATCCAAACAAATACTCTCAAGAAAGTGTTGTTTTTGTTATTAACCCAAGACATTAAATTCAGATTATTTAGTTTAACAAGCACTTTTGGATTGTATGCGGCAAGTATAGAAAGGCGATATTTTATTAAAAAATATATAGCTATCAATGAAATGGTAAAAAACATTGTCAAATTTGAAACGGAACTAGCTAGTAAAGCATCTGTTTGGTTAGTGAAATATATTTGTAGAGAATATATTTGTTCTGGTTTGGTTTCTAAAAAAAAATCTAGATTGAAGAAGGTGACTGCAAAATACAACCCAGCGACTCGAGAAACAACAAGAAGTGCTGCGGGAAGAATGATATATTGTAAAAGTTTTCTAAGTAGTTTTGACATTAAGGGCAGTTTTGTTTAAAAGTTTTGTTAATCTAGACTTCTTTCTAGAAGCAGTCTGTTTTTTCAAAAGTTTTGTTTTAGCTGCCTTGTCAACTAGCTTGTATGCTTTGGAAAGGGATTTTTTGGCGCTTTCCAGCTCTTCGTTTTTTAAATGAGTCTGAAATTCCTTGATAGCATTTCTATATCTACGTTTCATACGAAGATTTTCCTCAGTTCTTTTTTTGCTTTTTCTGTTATCTTTAATCGAAGCTTTCAAATTAGGCATGTAAGGTAGTAGAATAAAATAATGTTTAGCTGGTGGTATTATATATATTTTGTGTTGTTTTGTAAATAAAAAATATAATTGTTATACTATTATATTATGAAGCCGAAGGTTAAACCCATAAGATTGTTTGTAATTGTGTTTTCTTTGTTTTTACTTTTTGTTATAACGGGTTCTATTCTTCTGAGAAATTACAATGAGAAGAAATATCCTGAAAGGTTTGTCGATGAAATTGAGATTGTGAATGAGGGTTATGACAAATCTTTTCCTCAGATAATTAATGAGCCTGTTGGGGGAGTGCCTGTTGGCGAAACTTACACTTTTACTCCAAGAGTGGCGCCTTCGGATGATCTTATAAGTTTGAGCCTTTTAGATTCTCCAGGTTGGCTTACTTTTGATGGGGTAGAGGTTCGTGGTACTCCTAGTGAAGTAGGCTCTTTTAGCTTTATTCTGAGAATAGAGAAGGAAGGGCTTTATGTAGATGAAGAAATTTTTTTAGTTGTAACTGATTAGACCCCTTATGAATAATTTCTTTCTTGTTATTATAGCTGTTTTGGTACTTTTATCTAGTACTCTATTTCTTTTTTATTATAGAGATATATTGAACGAACAGGATGGTGCTTTACACGGAAGTTGTGTGCCTATTAATCTGCAGGTACAAGATGTTTCATCTAACTCTTTCGTTGTTGAATGGCAAACACGAGACAAATGTTTAGGTTTTGTTAGGTATGGTAATGCCATTGATTCCATAAATTATATTGCTATTAATGAGAGTAACGAAGTGGCAACAAAAAAGCATTCCATTTCTGTGGAAAATCTTAAGCCTTCAAATGTGTATTACTTAGTTGTTTCTTCTGATGGTGTTGAGTATGGCTTAGAGGGAGCTCCAATTGTTGTTAATACTCAGGCCTTTTAATCTTTTTTCTCCTCCTCCTCTAATATATTGTCTTCTAAATATTCTTGTGGAGACATTAATCTTCTTTTTACAGCTTTGGTGTTTATGAACTTAAACATCGTTCTGTCTATAATATCTATTTTACCTTGGTATACTAATATTCCAAAGAGTAATGTAGCTGTACCTACTAAGAAGCTTACATAAGTTAGAATCCCTGTATCTGGTAACTCCTCTTCGTGCTCACATTCATCTGAAACAAGAGTTACAATTTCTGCTCTAAGTTCATCCATGTGCTCTGGTATGTTTACAGGAGTTACAACAGCTTCATTTTGATTCTCACCGTCTATGGCATTATGGGTTACATTAACACCGTATTCTAAAACTAATGAGGCATTTGGCCCTATTGTCCAATCATGCCTCCAGATGAGTTCTTGTGATTCTCCTATGGAGGTAAGGTCTAGTATTTCATCGCTTACAGGAGTGTTATTTATTGTGGTCGTACCTTCTACATATTTGAAGCCGAGGGGCAACTTATTAGTTATATTTGTTATTTCTTCATCATTTTCAGTGTTATTTGTTACAGTTATACGGTAATTTGTTCTACTAGTGGAGTCTTCATCTTCAGCCTTTCTTACACAAGAAGGTCCTTCCATACTCATTTGGATTTCTGTCTCCATTTCTATTTCTTCAGTCTCCTCTTCCTCTTCATATTCATCATCATCTTCGTCTGTTATATCGGTAATTGTGGTTAGGGAAATATTTTCTCTACAGAGATTTGAGTTCACAGGTGAATCATTTACATAAATCTGAGCTCGTAATAATATTTCCTCTACAGCAAGAGTTTCGCTGTCTAACGTTGGAAATGTATCTTCTTGTGTATAGAAGGAAGGTGTTGAGTAAAGGAGACTATGCTCTAGAAAGATTGTTTCGTTAACCATAATTTCTTCCAATAATTCTTTGTCTATAGTTTCGGTTCTTATGTTTTGAATATTTTCATGTTCAAAATTAAATCCTATGGATATATCATCCTCCTGAGTCAAATTTGGTGTAATTAATTCTAATCGATTAATTTCCATTGTGTTGGGTAATCCTCCTTCTTGTGTATATGCAGTTAAATTTGAACAAAGAGGTTCTCTGTGTGAAGTTAAGTCATATTGTTTGTAGCAATATCTGCTAGATGAATCTCCTTCTGGTTCTTTATCTGAATGTCCAATGGCTTGTACAGTCAAAGTGTCTACTTCTTGAAAATTATCAAATTCTATTTCTGATGTATAGGTTTCTTGACCGTTAATGGTTGTTGATGTAACTTCACTTGGACTAATCTCTTTTGTTATACCGTTTATGACAAACATGTACTTTGTGAAATTCTCTTCCTCTCCTCCCATTATTCTAGGGACAAAATTTGCTGTGATTAATATGGGGTTATCAGTTGGTATTGGTGGGATAATCAGCTCTTTGGTATTAATGTCTCTAACACTCACAGAGTGGCAGCTAGTACCTCTTACTTGTGGAATTAGGCATTCTATTATTTCTTGTTGTTCTTCTACCGTATCGGTTTCATTACAATCTAGCGTACAAACGCCATCAATAACTTCGCCTATTTTTGATTCTAGAGCTTGGCTTTCTATTTGTATGCAACTACAATCATTACATTCGGGTGTAGTGTATGCTGTTATACAGGCGCAATATTCCCCATGTTCTCCACGCTCTCTCGCTATCTCATCTTGAGTAGACAGGCGGTATACAAAAAAAGCACCTACAACTCCTAGCAAAGCGGTAACAACAAGCACTACAACAACAACTGTTTGGGTCTTTTTACTATCCATATCATTTTTTTAATATATTACAATATTAAATGATATATCTTAGAGTGTCAATTCAATCGAGTTATTAAAAGAATCAAACCTAAATCTGCAGTAATATTGCCGATTTTGCTCTCGTAGTTTAGGTTATAAATTTTTTCAAAAATATTTAAAAGCTTTTCTTCATCACTTTTCTGAGCTATATTTTTTAATTTTGGTAGGGTAAACGGAGGTATTTTCAAAATAGAAATAATTTCTTTGTCACTTTTCCCTTCTTGTAACATTTGCTTTATTAATATTAACTGCTTTGTATTTCTTGCTAACATAATCATTAAGTAGTGTGGGTCAGCGCCATTTTTTAAGAGATTGAGCATAATTTCAGTATGTTTTTCCATGTTAGATTTTGTATTTATTGCATCAATAAGTTCCCATATGGTATTTGTATAGGTACTGTTTACGCTTTCTTCCAAGTCTTTTAAGCTTAATTGTTTTTTGTCTGATAGTAAAAATTTCTCTGTTTCGTTAATAAAAATGTATGGATTATAATCTGTTATCTCAACTAGAGTTTTTAAAGTTTGTTCATCTATTTCAAATTCTTTTGTTTTTAAATATTCTCTTGCCCAAATTTGGAAAGTTCTTTTGTTAAATTTGTTGAATGATTCAATGGCATTTATTTCTTTAAAAAGTTTGTAGTACTTCGTATTTTTGGGGATATTTTTTTCTTCCCAAATTATCAAATCAATGTTTTGTGAAGCATCTTGAGTGTTAATAACTTTTTCTACAAATTCTTTATGCTCTTTATTTGACAGTAATCTTTTTATTACGAGAAGCTTATTAGCTGAGAACATATCCTGAGTTTCATACTCATTTGTTATTTCCGAAATACTTACATCATTTGCATCCATTATCTTATGTGTGGGGTTTGGTTTCTCTTCTAGATATTCTTTGATTAAACTTTGAAGTTTTTGTTTCGAAAGAAATGAATTTTCACCTTCGAGTACTTTAATCATTTGATCCAAGTAGGATTATATAATCACCGTTTAGTATATGTCCTTCAACGAATTCAGGCTTTTGGGTCATGGTTATTGGGAAATTCTTCGCTATTTTTTCATCCACTTCTTTACCTAGTTCGGATTTGCTGTAGAAATAATAGCCCTCCATGTCATTGAATAGTGTGCCCATGTATTGTATTTGTATGTATGGGTGTCTTTCTCTTAGCTCTGTTGTTTTTTCAAAAGCTTCGTAATATCCCAGTCCAATATCGTAAACCAGTATTGTAGGGTCTTCAGAATAGAGAGTTGGTTTTTTATGTGCGTGATAAACGTATTTACGTATTTCTTCGTATTGATTTAGTCCTGCAACAGGTCCGATGGTATATCCATTAAGAGTTAGTCCCTTGTCCGTTATTAATTTAAAATTTGCGATACTTGGATCTAGAACAAAAGAGTAGGTTTCCATTTCCTCTTTCTGTAGAAGTTTTATCGCTGCCTGAATTTCTTCATTTGTAAATTCTGAAAATTTGATGTTGTTATCTAAAACGTTAATTATGTCCAATATTTTTCTGGGGTTTAAATACGTTGAGGACGAGAGCAATTCTTCTCTTACAGCAGTTATAACTCTTTGTTGTCTTCTTGCTCTAGCGAAGTCAGAACCTTCATGCGCATCTGGTGAAAGTCTTGACCTTACAAATCTTAGTGCCGTTTTACCATCCATTGTTTGCAAACCTTCTTGAAAAGAAACGACTTGATGTCTCGTTTCTGCTCCTTCTACGGGATATCTGTAATCTGTGAAGGAATTTTCCACGTCTACTTCAATTCCACCAAGTGTATCTATTAAGTCTACGAATCCAACGAGATTTACCATTCCATAGTATTGGATTTCTTTTTCTGTTATATCTTCGACTACACCTTGTAGGTAATCTAATCCACTTCCAGGTTCTATCCTTTCTCCTATAGCATATATACCATTTATTTTTGTATATCTTTCTTGATCTGGAACCTTAACAAAAAAGTCTCTGGGTATGGAAGTCATAACAGCATTTTTTTCGTCGTAGTTATATGAAACTAGCATTATTGTGTCTGTATTGAGCAATCCACTATTTTCTCCACGGCTATCAATACCAACAAACAGTACATTTGTGTATTTTTCTGAGCTATCTCTTTCTAGTTGTGGGTTTGCCTTTATGGGGTTAAAAATGTCTGTTACTCCGAATTTAATCCCAGCTTTATGACTTAGGTAGTAGCTACTTACAACGCAAGTAGTGAATATTAAGAGAATGACTGAAAAAATAATTAGGATTTTTTTTCTTCGCCTCTTAGAATCTACTTTTGCATTCTTAATCTTCAAATTTATTGATTTGTCATTCATCTTTATATTTAATGCCATAATTTTTTTATCTCAAATATTTTTGAACTTTAGTTTCATGTTCGCCAAGAGTTTCAGAGTATCCAGGTACAATATTACCATTCTCATCTTCATAGTGTATATAGTAGTAGTAATTTGTTTCTTTTGGTTCAAATACTGACATGATTGCGTCTAATCCAGGATTACATATTGGCGTAGGTGGAAGCCCGTGATACATATATGAATTGTATGGTTGTGGTTCTTCTTTGTCTTGTACAGTGATAATATGATTCCAATCTTTTTGATGATAGAGTAGTGTTGCATCTACTTGTAATAACCATTGTTCTTCTAGTCTTTTTTGTAAGATGCCAGAGATAATTCTTCTGTCTTCTGAATTAATACCTTCTCTTTCAATCATGCTCGCAATTATTATGTCTTCATAATTATAGTCTCCCGGAACTTTGTTTTTAAAATTATTAACCATAATTAATATTGCTTCCCTTGGTTCTATTTTCTTTTCCATAAAATATCTGTCGGGAAAAAGAAAACCTTCAAGAGAAGAGATATTTTCCCCATGAAGTTCTAAAGAGTTTATGAATTCTTGATCCTGTACTAGAGCCATAAATTCGCTTTTCTCAATGTTTTCGAACGCATCAGAAAATTTTTGGGCAATTTCATCTGCTCTCAAACCTTCCATTATGGTTATCCAATTACTTGGTACCCCAGCGTTTTGTAATGTCTCAGCAAGCTCCTTTATAGTCAGGTCTTTTGGTATACTGAAATGCCCTGCTTGTATTTTGGGAACAATATCATTTATTTTTAAATATATGAGAAAGTAATTTCGATGTTCTTCTCTAAGTAAATCTTGCGCTACCAGGCTAGATGTAATTGAATCTATGGATTCCCCTTCTATTACTTCAAACTCTATCTGTTCACTAGAAGAGGAGTTCGGTTCTTGTAGTGCACTCTCATAGTGAGCCTTGAAAAGCACAAAAAGTATCAGAGGTATTAGAACCAAGGCTGTTAATATTATTGCTATTTTTATTAATTTCTTTTTATTCATTCTCTCTATTTTTAAAATCAATTAATTCTTGTAAAAAACGAGACGCAGCTATTCTATCAATTTTTTGCCGAGATTTCTTCTGATTTTGTCCTTGAGTTCTAAGCATAGAGTAGGAGTCAGAAGTAGAGTAGCTCTCATCATACAGGAAGACTTCTCTCCCTGTCATCTTTTTAATTGAGCATTGAAATTCTAATACGTGGCTAATATTTTGTAAATGGTCTTCTTTGAAAGCTTGAGGTATGCCTAAAACTAGAGTCTTTATTTCGTAATCCTCTATTATCTTCAAAAGTTCAGAGAAAAATTTTTCATAATTCCCTCCCTTAACTTTTATTGTTGTTAAAGGTTGAGCTACAACACCTTTTTTATCCGTAATCGCAACACCAATGTTTTTGGTACCATAGTCTATACCAAGTATTGGAGGCTCTACTTTATGAATATTTGATTTATTCAAGTATAGCCTTGATTCTTTTAATCCCTGCTCCGACATTTTCTTGTTTAGTAATTTTAAATTTTCCAAGCTCTTTTGTATTTTTAACATGAGGTCCATTACAGATTTCTACAGAATATGGATTCTTTTTATCTCCAATGTAGTAAATTTTTATAATTTCATCATATCTTTCCTCAAAGGAAGCTTCGGGGACTATTTTCATAGCCTCATCTTTATTTTTTTCTTCAAAACTTATGTCCAAGCCTTGCTTTATGGCATCATTAACGATTCTTTCAACTTCTTCTATCTGCTCTTGGCTTAACTTCTGTTCACTAGGGAAGTCAAATC
>SLSN01000011.1 GCA_007130415.1 Patescibacteria group bacterium | reverse complement strand
TTTCAATTAGAGGTACTGGTTTGAGCAAGAATATTGTAGTAAGAAAAATTTCATATGGTATTGGAGTTGAAAAAATTATTCCACTTCATTCTCCAGAATTGGAAAGCATTAAAATTGTGAAGAAGGGTAGTACTAGAAGATCAAAACTGTACTATATGAGAGAAAGAGTTGGTAAAAAGGCAATGAAGGTTAAAACAGGGAGTGAAAGAGGATTATATGTAGAAGGGCAAGAAGAGGTAAAAAACGAAGAAAAGAAGGAAGAAAATACAGAAGAAAAATAATTCTTGCGAGAGTAGTTCAATTGGCTAGAATGTCTCCCTTCCAAGGAGAAGGTTGCGGGTTCGAATCCCGTCTCTCGCTCCATTTCCTATATTGACAAACAACACTTCCTTTTATACCATAGGTAATAATAAATAATGCTATTACACAAATGTTTAGACTTTTGTTAACTTCAATTCTATGTAGTTGCTTTGCTCTTGTTTTCCTTTTTAATGTACGAGCTTCAGGTTTAGAAAAAACTTACCTTTTTCTTGAAAGGATGCAAGTTGATGTAGAGACAGAAATGACCCTAATGTTTTCTTCCACCTCCAATTTTTCTCCTGGAGGACAATTAACTCTTACTTTTCTTTCAGACATAGGAGAATGGTGTTTAGGAGAATCTTCAATAACTGTTGTAGGAGTAGATTCTTCACCTGTGGATATGGGAACTTGGTCAATAGATACAGAATTACCATCTTCAAGTTCCTTTCAAGCTACATGTGTACCAGGTAATATTGAAGAAGAAATTTATGATAAAATTGTCGTTGAAAATCTTGGAGAGTTGGATTCTGGTGTTTCATACGGTCTTCTTTTTGAAAAAAATTCTAACTTTAGAACAAGTTCTTCACCAGGGGAGAAGGAAATTCTTGTAGAAGTAAATGACAGTGTAAACACCGATTTTTCAGATGTATATATTAATTTAATAGGTTCTGATGGTGTAAGCCTTGTAGCTTATGTTTCTGATTTGGGATCAATAACTTGTAATATTTCTGGAACAAATCTTTCTTTTGGAACTTTGCCCAGAGATGGCAATTATATAACTAAGGAGCATACTCTTTCAACAGAGTCTAGCTTGGTTGAAGGCTATTATTGGGCGGTTTATGGACAAGGAGATGGTGTAAACGCAGGGTTATGGAAATCAACGTTGCCTACAAGTTTAATCCCATCTACAGGTAGTAGTACAATTAATTTATTCCAAGATTATGGTTTTGGACTTAATGTTAGTTCTTCCTCAGGTACAGTGACTGATAATTTTGACAACGAACCTAATATCTTTGGAGCTATAAATTCGGGTTCTGCAAATTCTCGGCTAATTTTTTATGAAACAGCAACAGCATCCTCAACTCTAAATGTTACTCTTGCTGTAAAACCTGGCCCTGCAACTGAGGTAGGAGAATACTCTGAAACACTAACATATCTTTGTGGAGGCCTCTATTAGGGATAGAGGTCTAGATTTAATTTCTTCGAATTGGTAAAATCCCTAATGTGGATGACAGCAAAAAATCAAAAAAATTAGATAATGTTATACCAGCACATTGGATGAAGGGGCTTGGTGAGAGTTCAGAGTCTTCATCTAAGCTTTCTCCTAGAGAACGAGTTAAGATTATAGAGAAGGCCTTTAACGATATTCTATGTAGAGAACCTGATACAAGAGATTTGAACTATTACAAATACTCTTCAATGGATGAGAATGCCATAAGGGAGGAATTATTAGAAGGAGAAGAACATAAAAAACTAATAGAAAATGGTAGAGAATACAAAAAAACTAAAAATCTGCTTGAAGAAGCAAAATCAAAAATTAATTCTCTAGAAAGAGAAATTTCAGATAAAGAGGAGAGTTTAAAACAGATGGAAACGCTTTTGAAGGAAAAAAATTTACATATTGAAGACCTTAAAAAGAAAATACGCTGTCAATTTGAGAATAATTAATTTATATTTCTAGAAAATGTTAGACTTATTTCCGGGAAGATTAAAAAGTGCCAGAGAAATCAAAAGTATATCCCAACGCAAATTAGGTATGAAGTTAGGGCTATCTGACAAGGCAATTAGTGCATATGAAAGTGGTAGAACATATCCACCTTTGGATACGCTTTTGAAAATAGCCAAGGAATTAGATAAACCTATTAGTTATTTTCTCCAAGAAGATAATAAAGAAGCCTCGTTAATAAGTAAGATAGATAAACTTACTTTTGAATTAAAAGATTTTTCCAAAGAGTTAGAAGAAGTAAGAGCTGTATTATTAGAAGAACTTAAGAAAGAGTGTAAATTACCCCCGATAACTCCGGAAGAATAGGTCTAGTATTCTGGTTCAAGCCATTTTTTTATTTTTTCGAGATTCTTCATAACTAGGAAATAGCTAAGAACAATTATTGCTATTACTATGAAAATAATCAAAACATATTTAAGAACATTTAAAGTTTTGTATGTTTGTGTTTGTGGTACAATTTGGAGATTTTCATCTATTTGTATATTAGCGGATGTACTTGATGTATAATTTGTATCATATTCCCAAGCTATTGAATTTATAGTTACATGATGAACCCCTTGTTCTTTGGGGTAGACCCTTGCCTGGACCTGGTAAGTTTCACCTGCATTAACAGGGAAAAATTGTGGCCCTGTATATCGAACTTCCGTTATAGCTCCATGGTTAAACGTAACTTCTACTTTAGTGAAATTAGATTTAGGCGTTATATAAACATCTAGAGGGATTGAATTATTCCAGACGGATTGTTCCCCCAAGCTGTATTCAACTTTAAAATATTGTTCTGTTGAAGTACTTTCATCAAAAGAATATATTTGTCCTGGAAGAAGGAAAAATAAAGTTAAGATGAAAATAGTTATGTATGTTTTATTTTTCATATAAAATTTTTTTAATAGCTAAGCTAATTATATTATAAGCATTTTTTAATTCTGATGAGCTAACCTCTTTGTTTTCATGAACAACCTTATTTCTAAGTTTATGAACTTCCCAAATTCTATTATACTCATCTTTATTGAAAAGATCTTTAGCTTGTTTAAGATTTGTACCACAATTTTCTGAATTTTTGTAGTACAATCTTAAGGACTTACTCAAAAGTGAGTCAAGACGTACAATAATATCACGATATATTAACGGATTATTTATTTCAAGCATCTTTTTTATCTGTAGTACATCCCCCCAAAGTTTTTTCCTGACTTTTTCATTAATTTTAGGCGTTTTGTTTAAGTAAAGAACTAAGCTCACTATTAACAAAAAAAACAATATCAAAATTACTGATAATACTTCTCCATCCATTTAAAGAATTTGGATAAAATTATATAAGTGGTATAAACAATAATAACTATAATCATATATTTTAATGATATAACTAGAGGATTCCACCACCAAAATTGTTGCTCCCTTATATCCAAATCAACAGGTTTCAATATAGTTTCATCATTTATTGAAGTATATTGAATATAGAGATTTTCTTTTTTTCTTAAAGAACTTAATTTCGATGTAAAGGGCAAATCTAAACTCTGTCCAGGTACTACAAGTTGAAGAGCGTTATGATTGCTAAAAGATATATTCTCTTGTCCTGCAAAATCACGCATAGAAATTATAGAATTGCCTGTATTTTCAATTGTTAATATGCCCATAACATCTTCTTGAGCTTTCTTAAGAGGATTAACACGGACAGTGTTCTTTACATCGAGTGTTTCACTATTTAACCCTTTTGCAAAATCAACCTTGAATTCATCTTCATCAAAAAAAACAATTCTTGGTCGTATATAGTTGTAGCTTCTCGAAAGAACAATTAGATGATTTATTAGTTTCGTATCAAAATAATCTGCTCTAGAGTAATTTTCTAGAACTGGATCGATACTTTTCCACCCTTCATTTTCACACCAGAATTCGAGCCAAGTATGATAAAATTCTTTGTTAAGCATTTTAACGTATCCCTCTACCATCCTAGTAGGAACTCCATATTCACGATATATTGCACTTAAAAAATCAACATAGTCTTCTGGGGATGCATTCCTCCTATTTTCAGCAGCGTGCGTAGCTCCCTGTCTAACGTAGCTCTCCATCGAAGTTGGTTTAAAGTTTGCTAACTCCAGACGATTTACAACGTAATTATATGCTTTTCTGTAAAACAGCTGTTTTGTTTCAGGATCCATTTGTTCAATACTACTCTCTGTTATACCTTCTCTGGAGAGAAAGACTTTAATTCTATTCCACTCATAGTCATTTTCTAAAAGCCAATATCCTTTTGTTTCAGTAAGTATGGGCTTTTTAAATACTTCAAGGTCATCCCTTTCATTTTCTGCAATAAAATCTATTATTATTTGTCCTTTTACGACAACATCAACTTCTGTATTTGGCCCGAGCTCATAGGAGAAAAAGATATTACCTTCTCCATCTTGATAAGCAAATTGGGGAGTAGGGGCTATTTCAGAAAACAGGACTTTTTGATTATTATGTGCTTTGGGTATATTCAAATCAAATGTTTTTTTAGGCTCATCTAAAGGATTAAAAAGCCTTTTATTAATTTCAAAATCGTAAACAACTTTATCCCCCCAAAGTAGATTAATAGCCTTACCAGCATCAAAACTCTTTAAAGTTATAGTTTCCTCATTGTGTTGTATTACCCATTTATTAAAAAAATTTCTAACTTCACCAAATGATTTTGGATATTTAATTTCAACTTTTTTAATATTAACTTTACTAGCACTACCAGGTAATGTTAGTATCATCGAACCACCAACTTCTCTTATGGGAGAAGTTTTCATTTTACCATCCAGTTCTATAAAAATAGGGTTACTTGAATTTAAAAGCTCATCATTTAGGTCTAAAATTAATTGCATTGTCCCATCTCCCGTCTCTCTATGAGCACGTAAATTTTCACCATTAGATTTAATTGTTTCAAAATCTAGGTCTTCAAAAGGAAAAGATAAAGTATATTTTGATATTGCAGTAGTAAAACCAGGGTTAGCAGATAAATAGATTAAATATTTAAAAGAGATTTCTCCTTCTTGGTCTATTGTATAATAGATTTCTGCTTGTTCAGAAATTTGTTCTTGAGCAAAAGCTTTACTATCTATTGAAAAGTTAAAAAGAAAGAGAAGGATCAGAATCTTTAGCAGGAGAAAGAAGCCAGTCAAATTTTTCATACTTACGAAGAACTTGCCTACTGAAAGGTGTTTTCGGAGTAATCTCGCATTTTTTGTAAAACTTGTTCCAGTCAACTTTTTTCTTAGTATTAACTATTTTATACAAAGGGTTACGTACTATTTCCTGTTTTGCATTCTTTCTTATTACATAATATGCCATACCTCTCATTTCATCAAGTGTTAACTTATTTTTGGCTCTAGAGGACAAAAACTCCAACGCTATTAAGGGTGTAGCTCTGTTATTAACTAGACTGTAGGAATGCTTAGCCGGAACTATAATTTTTTCTGTGGCCTTAACTTTTATTAGTATAACGGTATTTTCTTCTTTTGAAAACGAGGAGTCTTGTATTAAAATAATCCCACCACCAGAAACAATTTCTACCACCTTATTGTGTGTTGAACATTCTGTTGCTTTTGTTTTAACATACTCTATACCAGCAACATTAGATGGTATGCAGAGAAGATTTATTCTGATTTTTTTATGTTTAAAAACTCCTTCAGAATCTAAATTTGCGTATTTTATGTAAAAAACTTCAGGGCTTCGCAATTCACTGTTTAAAATCTGTTCTCTCATTTCCTCTATCGTCATAACCTTGTTTTTAGTGTATGTAACTTTTTCAAAGTTTAAACAGTCTTTTTCATAAGTTAAACCTAAACCAGAAGTTTTTCTTAAGTCTATTTTCCTCATAGGGTGATTATAACACAAAAAGCCCCAATTTTAGAATGTTTTCACCATTTGTTTGAGAGCATAGGTTATTAAACCAAGGCAAACGATAGCCACTAAGGAAGTCAATTCAATATCAAAACCACCTACTTTGTAGTATTCTTGTACCAAACCCTTAAAAGGCTCTACAATTGGTTCACTATTTTCAAATATCCATTTGGAAAAGGCATTTTTAGGATCAGCACTAACAAATTTTAAAACAAACCTTAAAGATACTAAAAGTTGTGCTAAAAGGACAACAGTATAAGCTATTTTTGCTAATAGTTTAAGCATTTCATTTTTTTTTAAAATTAAAATCCATATAGATACATATCTATCTGGTTCATAAATTTTACCACACCATTTGCCCATAAATGAGCCGGATTTCTAGCGCATGGAGGACAGTATATCGGTTCTATCTCAAAAGGTGTCATGTGGATACCATAACCCAATGCAAGCCTTCTGGTAACAACTTCAATACCATGTTCCCATGAGTCAAAAGCATTGAAATCACCATCTGCTCCTCCTTTCCAACCCCAAGCATTATTTGCTCTTACAGGAATAACGCCGAAGCCTGATTCAACTCCGGATATTGCAACAACTAATCTCCAATCCAAGCCATACTCATCCGCTTCTTGAACAAAAATATTTGAATAGGGAGCCATTGGGGAATTGTAATCTATTAAAAATTGTCTAAGAGCTGTAGCTCTAGCATCACTTGCAACAATACCACGATCCCTAAATTCGGTAGAAATGTTATCTCCTTTGTATTCTGCTGAAGCATTAATCAATGAATATCTATCTACATTGTCTTGTGATTTTTCTCCAGAAAGAGGGGAGAGGGCTAAATCGTATGACTGACTATGTACTTTGGCCCTGGATAGTAATATATCCTCAATAGAGCTATGTATAGGATTGTTGAATACCAAAGTTGCAAAAAGAAATAAAACAGACGTTATCCAGAATTTAGTTATAGGTTTGTTCCAGGTATCAAGAATATTCATATGTTCAAATATACCATATTTTAAAATTATTCAAATACTAATGTTTACAAAAAGAAATTAAAAACTTACAATCTATTAAACATGTTTTCATATTAAAAATTCTATGTCTTTTGTACATCTGCATACACATACGGAATATTCTCTTCTAGATGGAGCTATTCGGCTAGATACATTGGTTAATTTTCTCAAAGAAAACAAAATGGATGCCTGTGCAATTACAGATCATGGTAATTTGTATGGAGCATTCAAGTTTCATAATGCCCTTAAAGCAGAGGGTTTAAAACCAATTATCGGAAGTGAAATATATATAGCTCCCAGAAGTTTAGAAGATAAAGAACACGGGATAGACAACAAATATTTCCATGCTGTACTTCTAGCAACCAACCTTAAGGGATACAAAAATTTGCTTAAAATAGTTTCAAAAGGCCATATTGATGGGTTTTATTACAAACCACGTGTTGATTATGAATTCCTTGAAAAACATCATGAGGGCATTATTATGCTTTCTGGATGCCTTGGGGGTATTATTGCCAAACCACTAAATGACGGAAATACTAATCTAGCAGAAGAAAACTTAAAGAAGTATTCAAAACTTTTCAAAGATAGGTTCTATATCGAAATACAGCGAAATGGTATGGAGGAGCAAGAAAAAGTAAACAAAACTTTAATAAAGATGTCAAAAGAAAATAATCTCCCACTAATTGCAACCTGTGACTCACACTATCTAAAAAAAGAAGAATCCAAAATTCAGGAAATATTGTGGTGCATTAGAGATGGTAAAACCATAGATGATCCCACCAGAGATCAATTAGAAACAGATGAGTTTTATGTAAAAACCCCCGAGGAAATGAAGAAGCTTTTTCATGATATTCCAGAAGCTGTAGAAAATTCCGTAAAAATAGCTGATATGGTAGAGAACTATTCTATAGATTTTAAAAGAGTAGAACCTGAATACCTAGACTTACCGAAAGGTAAAACCCCCTTTAAGTACTTAAAAGAGCTTACCTATAAAGGCTGTAAAGAAAAATACGGCAAAATGAATAAAGAATTGAAAGAAAGAATAGATTATGAATTAAGGGTGATAGATGATAAGGGATATAATCACTATTTCCTTGTTATGATGGATTTCGTTCATTTTTGTAGAGATAACGATATTATTGTTGG
>SLSN01000016.1 GCA_007130415.1 Patescibacteria group bacterium | reverse complement strand
TTTTCAACACCCCAATCTTCAATTCCAAACTCATGGAAAACTGCATTGAAAATTTTCTCTACATCCTCATATACTAAATATTCTCCTTTTTTTAACTTAGACGTATCAACAACATTATAGTTCGACAACTTACCCTTCATAATTATACAAGCATTCCTAAATAGTGAAGGCTTAGGCATTCTAAATTTTTCCCTTGAAAGAAGCGTATACCTTTCATTATCCCCTATCGCATTCATTAAGTCACTTGCCAATTTTTTTTCCCTAATCAGCTTTATATAAAAGTCCGAGAGTCTCGGATCTACATCAACTATTTCTTCAACCTGAAGCAAATCCTCAAAAATCGCCTCATTCTTGTTCTTCACAGACCTATATTTAAATTGAGGATTATATGTTTCAGAATCAAAAAACTTGCTTTTCTCTTCTTTCAAATTTACTGGTGTTGAAACTAGAGATATCGGAATTATTAACTCAGATAACTTTGCAGTAACCTCACTAAGAGTTCTTTTTCTTTTGTCTTCTTTTTTCTTTTTTGATAAAAGCATTCGCAATTATATTATAAAATTACCAACTTACAAAACTATTCTTTCCCTCAGCCATCATTTCCAAAACAGAACCCGTACCTTTAGCAACGCAGAAAAGTGGCTCATCCGCTACATATACAGGCACCCCTGTCGCTTTAGTAAAGAGCTTGTCGATATTTCTTAAAAGTGCTGTACCACCACTAAGTACAATACCCTTATCCATAATATCGGCAGAAATTTCTGGTGGAGTTTTTTCCAAAACGTTCTGAATTTCATCAATTATTTGAGTTAAAGGTGACTGCAAAGCAGATGCAACTTCGTTTGAATCAACAGAATATGACTTAGGCATGCCAGATGCTGAATCTCTTCCCTTTACCTCCATTTTTTTAGGATTATCTTCTTTTAATGCAGAGCCTACAGTTATTTTCAAAAGTTCTGCCGTCTGTTCACCAACAATTAATCCATTATGCCTTCTCATATAGTTAATTATTGCTTCATTCATAGCATCACCAGAAACCCTTAAAGAACTTGATTGAACAAGTCCGTTCAAAGAAATCACACCAACCTCTACGGTGCCACCTCCCATATTTACAATCATATTCCCTGAAGACCTATATATTGGTATCCCTGCACCAATTGCAGCAAGAAGTGGCTCCGGCATAAGATGAATTTTGCGAGCACCAGCACCAGCAGCAGCTTTAATTACAGCTCTTCTTTCAACAGAATTTATACCTGCAGGTACACTGATTATTACATCAGGCTTAAGAAATCGCCCCTTACCTAGAGATTTGTTTAAAAAATATTTCAAAAGAGATTCAGTAACCCTAGAGTCCGCTATAACTCCTTCACGCATAGGTCTTTTAGCAACAATATGATCTGGAGTTTTACCGATCATTTCTTTTGCCTCATTACCAACAGCCAGAACAGAAGATTTATTTAAATCTAAAGCAACAACTGTAGGCTCCATAAATACTATCCCCTCACCCTCAACAAAAACAACAGAATTTGCTGTTCCCAAATCTATACCCACTTTTTTGTTTAAAAACTTCATTTGAATTCCAGAGTAATATAATTAAATACCCATAGCTTTTGAAACATCTGATATTGTTTTTTCTGCGATTTTGTTTACCTTCTTTTCACCTTTCTCAAACAAATCTATAACATAATCATCACCCAATTTATCTAATTCTACCTTTTTAAATCTAACAGGTTCTAGAAATCTCTCAAGAGCATTAAAAAGCTTTTCTTTAACCTCTACATCACCTACCTTACCTTTCACATATCTTTCTTTCAAATCCTTTACTTCGTCTAAATCATCGTTGAAAAAATCATGATAGATGAAGACAGGATTACCTTCGACTTTTCCTGGATCTGTAGCCTTAATCCTGTTTGGATCTGTATACATAGACATTACTTTTTTCTTAACATCCTGCGTACTATCATTAAAAAATATCCCCCCTGTAGATTTACCACTCTTACCTTTACCATCCAACCCTATCAGTATTGGCCCTATGAGTTTCTTTGGTGGTTTTAAAACATTCCCATACAAAGAGTTAAACTTCTTAGCAAAATATGCAGCTATTTCTACATGAGCTTCCTGGTCTTTAGCCACAGGTACGACGTCAGAGTTCATAATCAAGATATCTGAAGCCATAAGTACGGGGTATCCCATCAAACCATACGTCAAAGTATGACCCTGCGCTATTTTTTCCTTCAATGCAGGCTGCCTCTGCAATTCAGGCATAGTTATGAGCATTGAAAGAATTACATGAAGCCTAAAAGTCTCAACAACCTTCGATTGTCTGTAAAAATTCACTTTTTCAGGGTCAACACCAAGGCTAATTTGTTCTTTTACTAACTCTATGGCATTTTTTCTAAAACTTGAAGGGTTTTTAAAATGAGTTGTTAAGCTATGGTAATCTGCAGAAAAAATCAAACACTCATAATCATCTTGTGCTTCAATTCTTGCTTTCAAAGTACCAGGATATTGACCTATTGTATAAGAATTAGAAGTTGGTCTATCCCCCGTAAGCAAAGTTTTCTTTTTCATATGTTGTATAATTAAAACTAACTAGTAGATTATACAATAAATTAAAAATTGATATACTGTAAATATGAAAAACTTTCTCTCAAAACTAGCTGTTCCACTTCTCGTCATAATTGCAACTTTGCTAGTTATATACTATGCCAAGGGTTACAGGATAAATTTTCTCGACAATACTGTAGTACAAACAGGTATATTACACCTCGAAACAGAACCCAACAGAGCAAACTACTGGCTATCTGAAGATTTTACTGGTAGAACTCCAAGAATCATATCTTCAATCCCCGCTGGAGAATATACTTTAGATATTTGGCTTGATGAATACCACGGAATTAAATATGATATAGAGATTTTTGCCCAAAGGTCTACCCCTCTTTCTGTATTTCTTTTTAAAAAGGAACCTGTAAAAGAAATTATTGAAGAAATCGAAGAAGTCGTCACCACGGTTCACATAGACAACTCAACTAATAGTGCTTTGATACTGACTGAGAAAGAAGAGGACCAAACACAAAAAGACTATGAGATTTTAAAATACCAAGCAAACACAAGGTTTTGGCAATTAGGGAATAATCCTTCAGCCCTTTTTACATTTTCAATAGACATTAATAGTGAAATAGAGGATCTTTCTGTCTCTACTAATGGTAAAAACATCATTCTCTCAATAACTAACCAACTGGAAGAAATAGATACCCAGGAAGATGAAATACTCCCACCAGGAAAACATTTAATCTCACTGGACACACAAACGGTTTTAGCAGATATTAGTGATATAACAGAGGAAAAAATGAAATGGTCGCATGATGGAGAAACTCTAGTATGGAAAGATGAGCAAGGAATAAATAAACTAAACCTCAAAGAACCAAATCTCCCAACACTAGTATATACACCCCTTGAAAACACTGAAATACTTCACTACGATTCATATACAAATGGAGAAATTTATGTCCTCCTTAAAGCAGAAGATAGTCCATATGTCTCGCTTTCTAGGGTGTCAGAAGACTTGGAAAAAACCTCTTTAATAGAAAAAATATACTATCAAAATGAAGAACGGTTTCTTGAAAATTGGAAGGAAAAGGAAACAATATCTTACCAAACTTTTACAAATTCCCCACAAAGCACCCTTTTTGTAGGACAACCAAAGGAATTTTTAATATCTAAAGAAAGCCAAAAAATCATTTTCAAAACACAATTCGCTGCATATATGTATGATATCGCTGAAGATAAATATATTTTAATTAATCCTTACGAAACAGAAATTTTAGACTTTTCACCCAATGGAGAAAAACTTGCCTTTTTAAGCTTAGAAAACGAAAAACTAGGGTTTTTTAGATTTGAAAAAGAAATCGGTAATTATTCAACAAAGCTTGGTGGAGGCTATACTACTGACTATATCAACAAAGAAGATTGTTCTGATTTTATATGGCATCAAAATTCTCAAAACATTTACTATACCTGCGAAGGCTCACTATATGTCACTGATATAAAAGCGGACAGTAATATAAACATAGTACGGGAGTTTGGAGAAAAAATATTGCTCGAAGGAAAAGACAAAGTTACAACACTTGTTGAGAATGATAATGTTTTGAATATAATCGAATTTACGATTAACTAATAAAGGATAAAAACGCACCCGGTCGGAGTCGAACCAACAACCTACGCGTTAGGAGTGCGTTGCTCTATCCATTTGAGCTACGGGTGCATTACATAATCGTAGTATTTTACCATAAAAACACTACTTAATATCAAGAATTTTTAAATTCTTAACTCGAGAAAAATGCTTGAGGTTAAGAGTTGCCAATGGGATCTTCAACTGAACTGCTGTTGAAGCAATAATCGCATCAATTAAATCTAAATCATATTTTGCCCTAATCTTTCCCGCATCAATAGAGACTTCCCTTGTCAAATTAGCAATTTCCATATTTTCAAATATAATTCCTAATTCATCATAAGCAATTTTATTCTCCCAGATACTTTTACCAGAATAAAGTTCTGTATGTGTAACAATGGAAACCAAAAATTTACTATTTTCAAAAGCGAGTTTGTAAAAAAGAGATTCTGATTTATCCTTAATTCGCAAAAAATCAATTATGACAGAGGAATCTAAAAGTAGTTTTTTAGACATTTTTAGAAAACCTCCTTTCTATATCACCCCTCATCTTCTTGTAATCCTCCAAATCAAACCAGCTACCATCAATATTTAAAAGTTTTTTTTGATATTCAGCAGAGTTACTCCCCTTTTCTACAGGCTCAGCAACTATTTTTTCATTTTCAACATAGAGTTTAAGCCAAAAAACATCTCCCAAACCAAAACCATCCCTCATTTCCTTTGGAATAGTTATTTGCCCCTTACTAAAAGATTTTATGTATTTTTGTTTTGTATAATCCATACTGAAATTCAGTATAGACTGAATTAATCACAAAGTCAACAAGAAACAATTAAGACATAGGGTTAATAAAAAACACCCAAATTATGATATAATTCTCCTTTGATGCAAAAATATATAGACATAAAAAAAGCCAACACTCATAATCTAAAAAACCTGAGTGTTCAAATACCAAAAAACCAGCTTGTAGTACTCACAGGAGTATCCGGTAGTGGTAAATCTTCACTAGCTTTTGATACTCTCTACGCAGAAGGACAAAGAAGATATGTTGAATCTCTTTCTTCGTACGCAAGACAATTTCTTGGTCTCATGGAAAAACCAGATGTTGAATCAATAACCGGACTATCCCCTGCAATATCAATAGATCAAAAAACCTCAAGCCATAACCCTAGATCAACTGTCGGAACAGTCACAGAAATATATGACTACATGAGAATACTTTTCACACAGCTAGGACAACCGTTCTGTCCACAGTGTAATATCCCAGTAGAGTCTCAAACTATTGCAGAAATAAAGCGACAAATCCTAGAAAATAGAAAAGAAGGAGACAAAATCATAGTTCTTTCCCCCATAGTACAAAATCAAAAAGGTGAATTCAAAGAAATGCTCAATAGTCTTTTACAAAAAGGTTTTTTAAGAGTTTTAATTGACAAAAAACTCATAAATCTAGATGAAGTAAACGCTGAAAAAATCGAAAAAAACAAAAAGCACAACATAGATTTAGTAATTGATCGTCTTGTTTACAAAGAAAACGATGAAGACTTTGAAAAAAGAATTGTAGACGCACTAGAACTAGCTTCAAACATGGCAGATGGAGAAATCAAAGTTGAAATAAATGAAAAAGATTTTTTCTTTTCTGAAAAAAATACCTGCAATAAATGTAAATTCTCGTTTCCAAAAATATCTCCTGCTACTTTTTCTTTTAACTCCCCTATCGGAGCATGTCCAAAGTGCTCAGGGCTAGGATTTTTAAAAGAAGCTGAACTAGAAAAAATATACAATCCAAACTTAACAATATATGAAGGAGGTATATTTCCTTGGGCAAATATGACTACCAGCGCATCTTGGACGTTAAGAAAACTTGAATCCGTAGCAAAAGAACACAATTTTGACTTAAGAACCCCTATTGGTAAATATCCAAAAAATATTTTTGACCTCATATTTTACGGCAAAGGTTCGAAAGGAAAATATTCTGTTATGTTTGTAAGTAAAACAGGAAGAACAGGAAATTTTGAAACAACTTTTGAAGGAGTAATCCCTGAATTAGAACGCAGGTACCGAGAAACAGATTCTGAATGGGCTCGATCGGAATATGAAAAATACATGTTTGAAAGAGAATGTTCAGAATGTGAAGGTACAAAGCTAAAAAAGTTCGTCCTTTCAATTAAATTTCAAGGTAAAAATATAGATGAGCTAACAAAGTTAACGATTTCTGATTTAAATAGTTTTTTTGAAAAAGAAAAAAAGAAATTAAAAGGTTCAATGGAACAAATAGCGACACCCCTTTTAAAAGAGATACAAGCAAGGCTACAATTTTTAGAAAACGTTGGTCTTACATACCTAACACTATCTAGAAAAGCCAATACTCTTTCCGGAGGGGAAGCCCAGAGAATTAGACTTGCATCACAAATTGGAACAGGCTTAACTGGAGTTTTGTATGTTTTGGATGAACCTTCAATTGGTCTTCACCCTCGAGATATTTCCAGATTAATTAAAACCCTGAAAGATTTGAAAGACCTTGATAACACTGTAATTGTAGTGGAACATGACTATGAAACCATAAAAGAAGCAAACTGGATCATAGACATCGGCCCTGGAGCGGGTGAGCATGGAGGCCAAGTAGTAGCTCAAGGGGAATATGATGAAATCGCAAAAGACAAAAAAAGTCTTACAGGACAATACCTCAGCAACAAAAAAAATGTTGGAGATAGTTTAAAAGATCTTGCGCTTGAAAATCCAAAAAACGATAAAAATCTTAAGATCATTGGAGCAAAAACACATAATTTGAAAAATATTGATGTAACAATTCCTCTAGGTAAGCTCATCTGTGTTACTGGAGTGTCTGGAAGTGGCAAATCCTCACTCATAAATAATACACTCTACCCTGCTCTAATGAATGAAAAAATGAAAAGTAAAATGCAAAATGGAAACTATGATGATGTGGAGGGGCTAGAAAACATAAAAAAAGTCATATTGATTAACCAATCACCCATTGGCAGAACTCCTAGATCAAATCCTGCTACATACACTGGTATTTTTACATATATCCGAGAGATATTTTCACAAACCCCTGAAGCTAGATCTAGAGGATACAGACCTGGAAGATTTAGTTTTAATGTTCGAGGTGGAAGATGTGAAAGTTGCCAAGGAGATGGTCAGAAAAAAATAGAGATGCAATTTTTACCTGATATGTATATTACTTGTGAAGAATGTCATGGAAAAAGGTACAACAAAGAAGCACTACAGATAGACTACAAAGGAAAAAATATCGCAGAGATACTAGATATGACCGTCACTGAAGCATTAAAGTTTTTCAATAACTTTAATCCCATAAAAAGGAAATTAGATCTTTTAGAAAGTGTAGGTCTTGGATATATTAAACTGGGGCAATCGGCAACTACCCTTTCTGGAGGAGAATCTCAACGTATTAAACTAGCGAAAGAGCTTTCAAAGGTTGTGAAGGATGATACTGTCTACATTCTAGACGAACCAACAACAGGGTTACATTTTCACGATATTGATAAACTTCTCGTTGTTTTAAAACAATTAGTAAGCAAAGGAAACACTGTAATAGTAATTGAGCATAATTTAGATATTGTAAAATTTGCAGACCACATTATCGACCTTGGTCCAGAAGGAGGAGACAAAGGTGGAAGAGTAATAGCCCAGGGTACAATAAAAGATGTCATGAGTAATGAAAAAAGTTGGACAGGGAATTATCTAAAAGAATATCTAAGCCTTCTTTAACCAATAATATATCGAATTTACAGCAATTGCTCCCTCACTACAGGCTGTTACTACTTGTTGGAAACCATTTGAATTTGTAGTTATATCACCAGCTGCATAGATACCATCCAAATTCGTTTTTTGACTTTCATCAACAACAATATAACCATTTTCATTTAAATTTGCCCCTAGTTCAAAATCTAAAGAAGGATCACTCCCTATTTCAACAAAAACACCACTAA
>SLSN01000067.1 GCA_007130415.1 Patescibacteria group bacterium | reverse complement strand
TAGGGTAGCATGTTCAATAGTGGGCTTGCCCGCTATAAGTTCAGGTTCAAGTCCTGCTCTTCACGAAGGTATCCTTCCTGGGCCCGCGTCACTTCACTTAACTGGGGGTGACGGTAGCCCTGGCTCTTTAATCTCTATGAAATGAAAAACTTAGATTTGAACAAACAAAAAGTATCCAATTTCTCCTTAAAAAAATCTCTTGAGATGGTTGAAATGAATAAAAATTTCAAATATTTTTTTACTGTTTCATTTGTCTCATTTTGGATTCCAGACACGCATGTACGGAAAGCCTGTCTCCTTAATTTTAAGGCTATTTAATTAATAATTTTTTAACAACTCTTTTATAGATTCGACCATCAAGTGTTTAATTTTTTCTTTATTTTCTAATTCTGAAATTCTTTCCTTACCATTCAGTATTTGCATTTGCAAAAAAATATCATGCATGAAAGAGAAATTTGCTTGTATATGTTTATCTACTATGTGATCTATCGTCAGTATATAATCGATAATTTCCAAGTTTGGTATTTTTCTTTCTAATAAGAAATAGTACTTCTTGCAAAAATTTTGTTTCATTTTGTTTTCAATATCTCTTTTTTGCAAGGTATCTAATTTCTGTTGCTTAAACCACTTTTTATTAAACAAGTTCCTTCCATATCTTGTCTTAAGTAATTTTTCGCTTTCTTCACAAGGATTTTCTAAAAAACTCTGTACATCAAGAAACCTTTTTGTAAAAAAGTCAGTTGCTAAAGGAGTGTTAAGTAAAAATACTTCATCATTCGATAAATAATCTCCATATTTCTTTATTATAGTATTTGTTTCTTTGTCAACGTGTTGTTTTGCTAATTCTGTAATTGCAAAAAAAGTTGGTTCCAAATCTAATCCTTTTTTTATTAAAATCCCCCCTCTTTCACAAAGAAAAGAAAATGTTATTCCCTTCTGTTGGTAAATTTTTCCTAAAACACCCATTTCTTGTTGATTACTAATTTTTCCTTCATAAATTTTTTTAAGTATTTGATAATAATTTTTTATGTCTATTTTCTCGGAAGATAATTCGATTAAATCATCTCTTTTCTTTTGTAATAAATTGTTCTTCTTTCTTGGTAAAATTTCTATTTCTTTGGAGACTATACCTGGTATTTCCTCTACCATTTCTTCTATCAATGGTCCAAGATATTCATAATTCAATGATTTACATAGAGGATCTATGAAAGAGTGATATATTTCTGTGTGCACAGTATCTAAAAGCATTTTAGATGTTTTTTCATTCTCCATCTATTTTTTTGCTTGTTAAACTAAAGAAAAACTGTCCTAAAGGTGGTTTTGACTGTTCATTTAAATTTGAGAATGACATTTGAGATTTCCTATATTCAAGAGGATCGCTTACTAAAAAGTCATCTTCATCGTAACCACTTACAACTCGCATATGTGGGATATCATAAACTAATCCATTTACCAAGATTGCTTCTCCGTTCATTAGCAAGTTTTTGAGGGATTTTTCTTCAAGAGGCTTATTAAAATTAAATTGTATTTTTGGGTTTTCAGAATTTTCTTTATAAAAATCAAGAAAATTTTTCCTCAAGGCTTCTGCCCATTTTTCTTTTTTTTTTTTCTCTCTGTAATCTAATTCTGAAAAAACCCTGACATTCAAACTTTCGCTCAAGCACAGTTGCAATATTTTTGTTATAGATATTTCATTTTGGAAATTATTTAGAATAGCTTTTTCCATCTCCTTATTTGGCGAGGGCCTCTTTTTTAAATAGTTGGAGCTAGCCATCATATAGCAAGCAATAGCACAAGAATTTGAAAACGTTTGCTTGTAGTGATAATTACCTAAACGATAAGATTTCTCGGTTTTTTTGACTAATTCATCTAAATCTCCAATATTTGAAATTAAGTTTTCTGGCATAGAAGTTATATTTTCTTTAATTAGCAACAAATCTGTGTAAGAAAGCTTGTAAAAAGAAGGGACATCTCTGATAAAGGATAGAAATTCTTCGGTTTTTTTTGTTTTTTGTTCCAAATTTTCTCCTTTTTCTAACATTTTTTATTTCGAAGGTTTTGCTGCTACCATCCAAAAACCAAGTGGTGCATTAAGTAATTTTTTTAATGAATTAAAAGAAACTTCCAAATGCTCTTTGTCAGAAGAATCTATAATTAAAAACTTCTCGTCAATATATCCAAAAATTATTCTCATATGGGGGCTTTTACCTTGGACACCATTTACTAAGAGTAAATATCCTTCCTGTAAACAATTTATGAAAAGCTCTCGATTCGGAGTTATTCCTGTTTTTTCAAAGATGTTAGATTCCTCAATAAATTCTACATAATTTTTTACTAAATCAGAAGTATTTGCACTATTTTTTAAAAAGGAACGATAATTTTTTTCTGAAAAAATTTTTATAGAATACTGATGTTTTTTTAAAAGTTTGATTAACTCAAGAGTGGTAATTTTGTTTTTAAATCTTTCATATAAAATTATTTCTTCTCCTGATGGATTGAATCCTTTTTCATATGTATTTCGTACTGTTAAATAAGCTCCAACTAAACAGTAGCCTGGAATTTTATTCCGATATTTTTTAATTGGTAATTTAATTAAGTTATTCTTCATAGTAGCAATTAATATCTTTATCTAATCTATTACTTTTAACAAAAAAAGTGGCAGGGCAACCTCCTTTGCAAAACTGATATTCTGTACACTTTCTGCATTTATCATGAATCTTTCTTGTTAATTTGTTTGCTAAATGAATATATTCTTTAAGATCAAAATTTTCTATTGTAAGCCCAGTCTCAAATTTTGGTATCCTAGCACAGAGTTTTATTGCTCCATCGGGATATACGGTTACAGATCCCTTCCCAATAGAACAGCCATGAAGAGAATCCGTCTGTAATTTCTCTTTTTGATCAAATAAAAGCTTAATAATAGGATCATCACAAACAAAATTACCATTACTTAAAATTAAAATTTCGCTTGCTTTTTCCCGAAGTTCTTTAAGAGAACACATATCTTTTAACTGTTCTTTTGACGTCGGAATCAATCTATCGACCGAAACGCGAAGGCTAGGATTGCTTTTTGTAAGTTTTTTTAGAATATTCATTTGCGAGTTATAATAGTTGGTATTTTTTGATAAGAGAATTTTTATGTTTACAGGTATTTTCTTACTTGCTAACCATTTTAAATCACATTCTCTATTTTCTATGTTATCTATATTAAGTTGTATGTTTTCAATTTTATTTAAAATACCTAAAATTATTTTTTTCGAATTTTTATGCCATAGAGAATTTAAAAGTAAAGAGATAGAAGAAACATTTTCTGCTTTTCTAAGGTATTCAATGATCCACTCTAAATGAGGATATAAAAAAAGGTCCCCACCTGTTAGCGAAACAGAAATTTTTAAATTATACCTATTGTGATATTCTTCAAATTTTTGGAAAAATTTCTTCAACCTTCTTGGATTTAAAATTTGTGCAGACGAAGATTTAATGTAACAATATTCGCAATTGTTAATGCAACTATTTAAAAGATTAAGCTGTATAAGATAGGGATCTCCTACATATATAGCTTCCTTTGTTTGTTTGTCTATCATCCATTTTTCTTCCCTCTCTTTGGGTTTTTAGAGGGTTGGCAGATTTTGCAAGCTTTATTTTTTTTGAGGATAAGCATTGCGTAAGAAATAAAAATTTATTGTGACGGCATTATATCAATTTTTTAGGATATAATCCATTAATTTACATAAGAGCAAAGGCAAGCGAGACTCTACCATATTGCGGAGGGAACAACATCCATTCTAAAATGGGAGTAGGTGGACTTGAACCACCGACCTCGGCTTTATAAGAACCGTGCTCTAACCACCTGAGCTATACTCCCACAGGATGTAGGATTATACAACAAAAAGACGTTTTAATCATCATCTGTGTTTGATTTAAAATCACCTCTGCGTGAAATTTCTTCAGCTACAAGATTTGCATCCCTACCATATTTCATTCTAGACATATTTTCAATTATCGGTGTAAGTTTAGGATATGTAGCCATTTGAAAATTACTCTTTGGGTTAAAAGGATAAACTGCTGTTTCCATGGAAAACGGGGTTGGATACTCTCCATTGCATAAAAGCTTAGAATAAAAGTTAAAGTTTGGCTGCCCCACTATATCATGAGCATTAAATGTCGGTTCAAATTGCCCCTCTAAAAACTTAGCATCATCTGAACCAGTCCTACCTATTAACAAAGTACCAACATTACCAAAAACTGCATTTTTAATCTCATCAGTCATCTGACCAATGTATTGGTTACCTACCGTTAAACTTAACCTATACTTTCTAGCTTCAGAAAGGATTGTTTGAAATTCATCCGTTGTGAAATTTTGAAATTCATCAACATAAAGGAAAAAGTCTTTTCTTTGTTCTTCAGGCACATCATCCCTACTTAATGCAGCTCCAAGGATTTTTTGTATAAGGAGCAAACCCATTAACCTCATGTTTTCATCACCAATGGCTCCTTTAGAAAGATTAACTATTAATATCTTCCCTTCATCCATAACCTTACGTGCATCAAAAGAAGATTTTGACTGCCCAAGAACATTTCTAATTGCAAGATTTGTGACAAATTTATCAAACTTCGAAACAAAATAGCCCAAACTCTCAGATTTTGTTTTTTGGTCAGTTTTAGCTACCTGGTCAGTCCAATATCTACGAACTAAATCGTCTTTAATATATGGTAACCACTCCTCCATAACCCATTTTTCATCCGTAAGCATTCGAACCACTTCAATTAGCGTTGAACCTTCCTTACTCATTGCGGTAAGCATAGAATTACGAATGGCCTGTTGATATGCTGGACCAACAAAACCCTGATTAGTTGGATCAAACATCTTAATCAACATATCTATGAAAGAGTTTACTATTATGTGTTTGTGTTGTTCGCTATGATACTCTAAGAAATTAAGACCAAAAGGACGCTCATAGTCTGCAAGATTGAAATATATTACATCCTCTGCCCTTTCTGGAGGGATTCTTTCTAAAATTAACTTTGCAGTTTCTCCATGAGGATCAATAAAACAAACACCCTCACCGTTGTAAATATCTTGGACAACCATTCTAAGCATCAACCTTGATTTACCAGAACCCGTTTGACCCAAAATATATGTATGCCTTCTACGATCATCTTTTTTAAAACAAATTTTCCTCCTTTTACTACGATACACATTCTCCCCTATCCATATGGTATCTTTTGAAGCGACATCTTCACTAACCCAATTAGCAACAGGAGCTACTTTAGACCTGAGCCAATTAATATATGGAAGCGTTATTTCTTTACTTGGGAAGTGATATATTGCCGCTAATTCCTCAACATTCAAAACTGTTTTAACCTTAAGAGGCATTCTTCTGTATATTACATTATGCATAAATTCCTCCTGGGAATACTTACTTGCATCTTTTTTCTTAAAATCATTAATCCCTGGATTAGAAAACTGCTCAAAAGCACCAACAACATTATCAACATGCATTTCTGCTATTTCTTTTTCAGGAGCACTAGCTACAATACGAATGCTTGTGTAAAAACCAATTTTCGAAGTTTTCTTTGTAATAGCTTGTAACTGCTCTTGAGAAACTTTCATCTTTTTCTTTTCAGGATCAGCATTATTTGCTTCAACACTACGTGCAAATTTAGCACCCTTTTTTTGCCAATCACTACCCGCAGGAGCAACAACAACCTGTATCACCATACCCTCATTCTCACCCATCTTACTCACTACACTCAAAAGATTCCCCAAAGGATCCCCCTTGAAATCTTCTGCAACTTTTAGTGGATAATATTCAGCGTCTGTAAGTTCTAAGCTTGTATATGCAACCTTACAATCTTTTGCAAATATATTGTATTCTTCAACAACAGAAATGTCTGCATCTTGGTATGCACCGAGTATTTGTTTTTCAACAAGATCAACAAATCTTTTCGGTGTATATACGTAGAAACGTATTTCACCAGGCAAACCAACTATTTCAAAACTAACACAATTATTTACTGTTATATATTTCTTCAAACCTTTTCCAAGACCACCAATACCATACAAGTTTGCAAACATTCTTTCAGCAATCCCTATCTCCCACTCATTTGTACTAGGTACCCTAACTTCAAGCAAAACCCCAGATTTTGTTTTACTCTCACGATCTTCTTTTTTAAGATATTGCATGTAGAGATATATTCCTACAGCAGCGATACAAAGTAAAAGGAGAAAAAAGAAAAAGACTATTACTCCTACTGAAGGACCACCAACAGCCAAACTATCATCAGGAAGCGGAGCGGGACTAGGGCCAATACCTTGACCTAATAGCTTAAAAAACATTTCTATATGGTTAGGCAGAATATTAAACATAACTTAAAAAATACGTTATTAAGTACGTAAGGATAACATAAAAAATGGGGATAATCTAGAAAGGAAATTTAGGCTATTTTCTTGTCTTTTAAAGCCTTACGCCACATATTAGCAGAAGAGTAGTCAGAAATTTCATTAAGATCCTCATCATTTTCATCTATATCATAACCTAAACCTTTTTCCCCCGTAAAAGTTGGTTTCTGTACTGCTTTAGCACTATCTTTTTTAACATCAACACCACCTTCATCTTTTGCAACCTTATCTTCAACAAAAGCCTTAGGACCTTCAGAAACTGCCTCAACAGAAACCTCACCCTTTTCGACAAAGGTTGAATTCTTTATTTCATTTTGCAATTCGTTCTTTTTTTCGTTATCCATATTAAAGCACTATCAATTAACTACAGGTCATTATACCATAAACTCTCTTTTTTCTCTATGTAACTGCCTATCTAATTCTTTTTTCTTCAAGGCTTCTTTCTTTTCATATTTCTTCTTACCCCTAGCCAAACCTACCTCCAACTTTATATTCTTCCCTTTAGCATAGGCTTTCAAAGGTACTATTGTCAAATTACCCTGCTTCATTTTTGAAGCCCAAGAAATTATTTGCTTCTTACTAGCGAGTAATTTTCTTGTTCTGTTCGGGTCATATTCATCATTTGACATATATTTATATCTAGCGATATTCGCATTTAGTAAAAAAAACTCTTCATCTTTAACAATAACATAGCTGTCTTTTAAGGAAAAACCCCCTTGTCTTGCCGATTTAACCTCATGACCTTCTAAAACAACACCCACCTCAAGTGTTTCCAAAATTTCATAATCAAAAAAAGCTTTACGATTTTTTACAGGCTTCATTTCTCTCCTATTCAATATTAATTTTCCAGATTCTAGTACCATCTAAAACATACATCTCCTTATCATCATGAGTTAAAACCAAACTTCTCACATCATTAAAAATGTCCTCTCTCTCCCCCCTGTACTCATACTGATGTTTCAGAACTATTTCACCAGGATGGACCAAATTTTCACCGATTTCAATGGGCTTAGTAAATTGAACAAACCTTTTTGTTTCTGAATCAAAAACAACAAAAGCACGATTCATTGTTGTTCCAGTATATCCAGTCGTAATACTCTGTAAATCATTCTGTAAGCCCGTTATAGACAACTGAGACATTAATCCAGTCAAAGGTACAAACCTTCTAATACCATTAGTTATTGTTGAAAGAACATAAACATATTGATCTCCAAACAAATCAGTTCCACTTTCAAAAGAAGGGTGAGAAATATATTCAGACGGAAGATTGTATGTAGTACCGCCAAAACCTTGAGCCCTAACAATTCTGCTTTCACCTGGAATTAGAAAATTTAAGCTATCCATCTGGCCAAAAACTGCAAAAGCACTAATACCAGCGCCACCCAAAGCCCTAGGATTAAGCCCAGAAAGGTTCTTGAATTCATTAAACTCACCATCATCATCTAAACCTACTCTCAAAGCTCCACTTTGAGCATCATACACATACAAAGCTGGATCATCTTTGTTGTTGCCAAGATCAATAAACATGGGTTCTTTTACGAGGTTGTTTTGATCTGAAATATCTCTAAAATCACCATCCTTGAGAAAAACCTCATACGCTTGTTTTTCACCAGCATCCAAAACATACAAAATTTCGCCTGCAACAATACCTGCGTCTCTTGAGATTACCAAATCCACAGGATTAGACTTACTACCAAAATGAAGTTTTGTGTCAAAAAAAAGTTCAATATTACCTTCATTCTCACTTACAGGTATTATTCT
>SLSN01000065.1 GCA_007130415.1 Patescibacteria group bacterium | reverse complement strand
TTTTCAAGCTTTTCACCATTCATTGTTATTTAAGTAGTTTTAATTTATCTATTTCAACAAAAATTTTTCCAATCAGAAATGCTATTACGAATGTAGTGTATGCGGTACCTACGATTAAGACAAGAAAACCTATACAGGGCATTTGTCCTAAAGCAGAGATTATCATTGTAAGAACTATGCTAATTGCATAAACAACAAGAAATTCTTTCCACATATTTTTAACTATCAACCAGATATTTTTAAAATCATATCCTTTTTTCACTGAATTAGTTTGTAAGTATATGTAAAGCATTGAAGGGATTATTATTGTTGAGACTGCGATTATAGTTAGTATTGAGAATAGGGTTTTTAAAATACCTACTATTATTAAAACTGTGGCGAGTATAGGTGTTGTTTCTAGTAAAGAAATTCCCCATATTAAAGCGCCTACTGAAAGGGCAAAGATTAGAATGGAAATTCCGATTGGACCAAGACTTAACAAAAACCAATCAAAGCCTTTTCTTAATTTTATACCAATTTCATCGTGTTTAGGTTTGTCTGTTTTCTCCTCTTTGACGCTTTTTACTATTTCGAGGACGTATCCCTGTAAGTAGAGGGTTATTATGAAAAATATCGCTAAAAATATTAAAAAAGGTATGGCTAGAAATATGCCGATATTTGCTCCCTCAAGAGCAAATGCTCCACCAAAAAAGATGAATAGAAAGGAAATGGAAACCATAATCCCTGCGAGTAAGTTTACAATTACATATATGCCGAAAGTACTGAACCAGTCTTTTTCTCTAAAAGGAAATTTTAAGATGTCTTCTATTTTGGTGTTGATGATATCCATTTTTTATACGTCTAAATTAGCACTCTTTGCGTTACTTTTGATAAATCTTCTTCTTGGAGGAACTTCTTCACCCATGAGCATTTCAAAAGTTTCTTCAGCTATTTCAGCATCTTCGATAGTTACTTGTTTTAATGCTCTTGTTTCTGGATTCATAGTGGTTTCCCAGAGTTGATCAGGATTCATCTCTCCTAACCCTTTGAATCTGTTAATAACGGGTTTTTTGCCACTTGCTTCGACTTTTTTAACGAAATCATTTTTTTCATCATCATTTAGAAAATAAAACTTCTCTTTACCTACTTCCACTTTAAAGAGAGGTGGTTGAGCAACATATATGTATCCTTGTTCAATTAATGGTCTTAAATATCTAAATATTAGTGTAAGCACTAGTGTTGTTATGTGCAAACCATCAACATCAGCATCATTCATTAGTATTATTTTGTGATATCTTAATTTTTTAAGATCCATGTTTTCTCCTATTCCGGAGCCTAGGGCGATTATAAAGTCTTTAAGTTCAGGGTTGTTTAGAACTCTATCTATTCTATATTTTTGACTGTTAATAGGTTTACCACCTAAAGGTAGTACAGCTTGGGTGTGTCTATCTCTTCCTTGTTTTGCTGAGCCTCCAGCAGAGTCTCCCTCTACAAGGTATAGTTCACACTCTGAAGGATTTTTGCTTGCACAATCGGCTAGTTTACCAGGTAAACCTCCACCATCAAGAGCTCCTTTTCTTATAACAGCATCTCTTGCAGCTTTTGCTGCAGCTCTTGCTTTGTATGCTAAAACAGCTTTTGAGACAATATTTTTCCCTTCTTTGGGGTTTTCATGAAAGTAACCTTCGAGTCCTTCTCTAACAATTTTTTGAACAACGCTTTGTACTTCAGGATTATTTAGTTTAATTTTCGTTTGTCCTTCAAATTGAGGGTCTGGTACTTTAACAGAAACTATTGCTGTTAAACCTTCTCTAACATCATCCCCTCCAAGTTTATCTTTCACGCCTTTTGCGATGTCGTTTGCTTGTGCGTAATTATTTATAGCTTTTGTTAAAGCAACTTTGAAACCAGTTAAATGAGTACCACCCTCTGGGTTTAATATGTTGTTTGTATAGCAACGGACTTTTTCGTCTAGCGAGGTGCTGTATTGAATTGCACATTCAACGATTACATCACTTTCATGACCCTGTACATAGCAAACATTTGAAATGGTTTTTTCATTAATATTGAAAAATTTAACAAAGGATTTGATACCATCTTCAAAGTAAAGTTGGTATGTAACAGGTTCTTGCTCTCTCTCATCGGTTAAGGTGAATTTAAGCCCTGCTGTTAAGTATGCATGTTGTCTACATTTTCCTAATATCGTTTTGAAATCAAAATCCGTTTCACTAAAAATTTTAGGGTCTGGTTTAAAGTGATGGATTGTACCAGTTTTTTCTGTTTTGCCTATCTCCTCTACTTTTGAAACTACATCACCTCTTTCATATCTCTGTGTATACGTTTTTCCATCTTTGAAAACTGTGGTTTGCATAAATTCTGAGAGAGCATTTGTACATTTTATACCTACTCCGTGCAAACCTCCCGAAACTTTATATGCTCCTGATTCAAATTTACCACCAGCATGAAGACTTGTCATAACTGTCTCAAGTGTGGATTTTTTTGTCGTTGGGTGTGTGTCTATCGGTATACCACGCCCATTATCTTCTATGGTTATGCTGCCATCCTTTTTCAGATTAATCCAGATATTATCACAGAATCCTGCAATAGCTTCATCTACGGAGTTGTCTAGTACTTCGGTTACAATGTGATGGAGACCATGCTTGTCGGTTGAACCAATATACATGGCTGGTCTCTTTCTTACTGCTTGTAAACCCTCAAGAACTTGAATCTGAGACGAATCGTAATTGTCGTGTTTGTTTTTCATAGATAGTTTTAGGTGTCTTACTAAATTAAGGGTTCAAAAGGAATTATGGACTGAGAACTAAAATTCGTCTATCCTTTATATCATATTGTCCCTGATAATTTCAATCACAAAGTTTCTTTGTAATTTGTATCATATTATATTATATTATACCTATGGGTGCTAGGAGAGTAAATAAATTTTGGTTTTTAGTTAAATGTTTCTTTGTTATTTTGCTGGTTGGCTTAGGGGTACTTGTAGTTTTTCAAAAAGAGTTAATAGTGGAGGAATTTTGCAATTGTCCCCCTTGTAATACCCAAGAAATTACTGAGAGTAATTCCCTTTGGGAGGATTTAGTTTCTGAATTTTGTTTGTGTCCTAGTTGTGATTAATTTTGAAGCATATATATTCAAGCGCTATTCGAGGATTTACATTTTTCGAGACTTTATATTTTGCCAGTGTAAGTGCTTTTAAGATTTCGCCTTCTCTTATATTGTTCTCTCCTTTAATTATTTTATTTGCATATTTTTCTCTAAAAAATCCTATTAACTCATTTAAAAAATCTTCTACCCTTTTTTCTTTAGCTATTTCCTCAATTACAACTATTTGTTCGTAAAGAGGTTTTGCCAGAAAAGTTTCTATGTGTGAGAAATTTCTAACTTTATTTATTAAACTTTCTTGCTCTGGATAAATTCTTGTGCATCTTGAAAGAATTGTTTCCAAAACGGAACTTTCACTGTTTACTGTTAGTATGAGGACGGTGTTCCCCTGGCATTCTTCTAAGGTCTTTAATAGTGCGTTTTGAGCTTGTTGTGTCATTAAATGAGCTTCTTGTATGATTCCAAACTGGTGGGTTTTGTTGAAAGGTGTAAAAAGAAGTTTGTTTTGTAACTTTTTAATCTGCTCTATTTTGATATTCCCTTTTTCTTCTTTTTCTATTATGCAAAAGTCTGGATCACACGAGGCTTGTTTTAAAGATCTTAAACCTTCTTCAAGGTACTTATTTATTATTTTGACAAGATATTCTTCTAGTACTTTTTGTTTTGGGTGAATAATTATGTATGCCATGGAATGTATTTTAACATAAAGTTTTACTTGACTGTTTAATTGAATTTTTATAGAGTATAGAGAGAATTAATTATTAATGCTGCCCAATTGGTGAAAGTAAAAAGTATAGTTGGACACCTACTCGAAAAGGGTACTATTGACTTACAAACTGCGAACAGAGTTAAAGTTGAGCAATCTAAAACGAACAAAACGGAGAAAGAGCTTCTTGCAGAGATGGGGTTTGCTACTGAAGAGCAGATTGTTAGAGCACAGTCCGAGATGTTTAGCATCCCTTTTGTTGATTTGAACAATGTTGTTGTTCCAGATGAACTATTGTCTGGTTTGGATGTAAAACTTTTGAAGAATTTGAAACTAATTCCCTTTGAGAAAACAAATTCTCAAGTTAAGGTTGCAATGATTAACCCTTTCGATGTGCAGGCTATTCAAGCATTGCAAACTCAATTTAAAGAGCATGTTCAATTTAGTGTTTATATAACGACGCAGGAGTCTTTAAATCTTGTTGCGGAAAGATTTCTTGGAGAGACCATATCATCTGAAGTTTCTGAGGCTTTGCAGGATGTAGGAGAGACAGGAGTAACAAATTTAGATGGTGAACAAGCAGATTCTCTCGATAGCTCTACTTTAGTAAATGCTCCTGTAGCTAGAATAGTTAATTCAATATTAAGGTATGCAGTTGAGACAAAAGCATCTGATATTCATATAGAGCCTTTAGAGGAACGTTTAAGGGTACGTTTTAGAGTAGATGGTGTTATGTTGGAAAAGCTTTCATTGCCTAGAAATACGAGTAACAATATTATAGCTAGGGTTAAAATCCTTTCCAAACTTAAAATTGATGAAAGAAGATTGCCGCAGGATGGGAGAATACAGCTGAAGTTTGATAAGGTAAGAATAGATGTTCGTGTCGCTTCTATGCCCACAATACATGGTGAAAAGATTGTTTTGAGACTTTTGGATGTTTCGGAAGGAGTTCCACCAATAGAAACATCAGGTTTGCGTGGGAAAGGTTTTGAGTCTTTTGTAAAGTCTCTTGGTGGTACCCATGGGATTATTTTACTTACAGGTCCTACTGGTAGTGGTAAGACGAGAACTTTAGCTGGAGCTTTATCTAGGTTAAATAAGCCTACGGTCAATATCATAACACTAGAAGATCCTGTTGAAATTAGAATTCCTGGGGTTACTCAAATACAAGTTAATGCTGACATAGGGTTGACTTTTGCGCATGGTCTTAGATCAATACTTAGGCAAGATCCAGATATTGTTATGGTTGGGGAGATTCGTGATCAAGAAACTGCAAAGTTAGCTGTGGAGGCTTCTCTAACAGGTCATTTGGTTTTGGCTACTTTACATACGAATACTGCTGCAGCCGCTATTGCAAGACTTACGGAGATGGGTATAGAGCCTTATCTTGTGGCTTCTACTCTAAAAAATGTGGTTGCCCAAAGACTCCCTCGTAGAATTTGTATGCATTGTGTGGAATCTTACGAAACTTCTGCTGAAGTGGTTAAGGATATAGAAAATGTGCTTAGTACTATACCTAATTTTGACCTCTTTACTTATCTTCAGAACGTTTGTAAATCTTCTAATCAGCAACAAAGAGGTTTTAAATTAACTTGTCCTACTAAGGATCAACAAGGTAATAAAAAGATTTTTTTGTATCGGGGCAAGGGATGCGCGAGATGTTCATATAAAGGATATTCTGGACGTATAGGTATTTTTGAGGTTTTACCAATAGTTGAAGCAATGGTACCAATTATATTAAAGAATGGTTTGGCTTCAGATTTAGAAGTGATTGGACGTAAATTTGGAATGTTACATATTATGCAAGACGGTTATTTAAAGGCTTTGGAGTGCAAGACTACGATAGAAGAGGTGTTGAGAGTAGCCCAAGATTAAAGTTTGTATTTTTATTCAAAATATAGTATCTTGTATTTAAATTAAAAATGAAAAAAATATGACTGCTCAAGAAGATGTACAAAATGCGCAAGGGCCTTCTGGTAAGCAACAGCAAGAAGATCTTGTTGCTGTAAAATCGGACACCCCACATACTATGGAATCTCTTTTAGATTTAGTTGTTTCTAAGGGGGCATCGGATTTGCACTTGACTACAGGCTATCCGCCCATAATCAGAATTGATGGTATGTTGCACCCTGTTGGTTCTGAGATTCTCAAGGGAGAGAATACAGCAGATTTGGTAAATGGGTTGTTAAATGAAAGTAAAAAGGAGCTTTTGGATATTAATAGAGAAGTTGATTTTGCTTATGCACATAGGTCTGATGCTAGATTTAGAATTAATGCTTTCTATCAACAACAAACTATTTCTGCAGCTTTAAGGTTAATCCCTAACGAAATTAAAACTATTGAAGAATTGAAATTACCTACAACCTATTATAGATTGACAAAGCTAGGTCAAGGTTTAGTTCTTGTAACTGGTCCTACGGGTCACGGTAAAACTACAACATTGGCTTCAATTTTGCAGGAGATAAATAAATCAAGACCAGTGCACATAATTACAATTGAGGACCCTGTTGAATATATTTTGCCCAAAGGAAGAGCTATGGTAGACCAAAGGGAGATGCATGATGATACTCATTCTTGGGAGATAGCTTTAAAAAGTGCTATGCGTCAAGATCCAGATGTTGTTTTGGTGGGTGAGATGAGAGATTATGAAACTATCGCTGCTGCAGTAACTCTTGCTGAAACGGGGCACTTGGTTTTCGCTACATTGCATACTAATAATGCCGCTCAAACAGTTGACCGTATAATTGATGTTTTCCCTGAACATCAACAGGCCCAAATTAGAGCTCAGTTATCGAATATTTTGGAATCAGTTATTGCTCAGAGGCTTGTTCCTGTTGAAGGTGGTGGCCGTAGGGCTGTATCTGAAATAATGCTTGCAACTAATGCTGTTAAAAATTTGATTCGTGAGGGAAAAACCCACCAACTTGATAACGTAATCATGACGGGTAGAGATATTGGTATGATTTCTTTGGAAGCATCTTTGGTAAAATTGGTTAGAGAAGGTCTGATAACCGTTGAAAGAGCTCAAGAATATGCCGCTAGACCAGAAGAGGTTGTGCGTTTACTAAGATCTTAAAATTTAAATAATATTACTATTTTTAATTTGCTATGAAAAGGTTTAAATATGTAGCAAAAGATTCAGCTGGTAAAGATGTTAAGGGTGTTTTAGAGGCGAAATCAATGGATGCTGTAGCTGAGTTTCTAAATGGTAGAAATTTGACGGTAGTTCACCTTAAGGAGGATATAGGTCTTAACTTAGAGAAATTAAATCAGGTTAATATAGGTGGTGTACCGATAACAGACAAGGTTTTGTTTATGAGACAGTTTGCTACTATGATTTCTGCAGGTTTGTCTTTGAACAAAACTCTTGAAATTCTTTCTCAGCAAGTATCCAACCCTCTGTTCAAAAAAGTCATAACCAATGTACTGGCTGATGTTGAAGGTGGTTCTTCACTTGCTAAAGCATTTAGAAAAGAATCAGAGGTTTTTGATAATGTCACTCTAGGGCTTATAGATTCTGCAGAAGCTACAGGTAATTTAGAAGAAGTCTTGAAGGGGCTGGCTGATGAGCTAGAAGAGTCTAAAAAGCTTAGGGATAAAATAAAATCTGCTTTTCTCTACCCTGTAATTATTGTTGTTGTTATGATAGCTGTTGTTATAATGCTTCTTGTTCTTTTGGTTCCAGTGATGTCTGATATCTACGGGGACTTTGGAGCTGACTTGCCTGCTGTAACACTTCTGCTAATGAGTATCAGTGATTTTTTAATAAATTATTGGTGGTTACTTTTGATTGCGATATCAATATTTCTGGTAGGGTTTAAATTGTATGTAGATACCCCTAGTGGTAAGCGAACTTTACACATGTTTTTTTTAAAATTGCCGATATTTGGTAAATTAATGGAAAAAATTCAGCTCACACAATTTACTAGAACTCTCTCTTTGCTTTTAAGAAGTGGTTTGTCGATTGTCGCTTCACTAGAAATTACTGCTTCGACTTTGTCAAATGTTCATTACAAAAGTGCATTTCTAGAGGCTAAGGAAGAAGTAGAAAAAGGTATGCCTTTGGCAGTGCCAATATCTCGTAACGATCTATTCCCTTTAATTGTTAGTCAGATGATTGCTGTTGGTGAGGAATCTGGAAATTTGGACCATATTCTTAAAAAAATGAGCGATTTTTACAAAGATGAAGTGAATTATATTGCAGGTAATCTTGCAACGATGCTAGAACCATTTATTTTAATAATCATGGGAGGACTTATAGGATTTATTGCAGCAGCAGTATATATGCCTATGTTCCAATTGGCAGAGGTTATGTTTTAAAGCTTGACAAAAGTTTAAATATGACGTAAGTTTACCTTAGTTATATTAAATTATTTTTTTTAATTCACAAAATATGAAAAAGTATTCAGGTTTTACCCTTATTGAAATGTTGATTGTAATGGGTATTATAATTATTCTTATGGCTGCTGGTATTGCAGGTGGTAGGTTTGCAATACAAAGAGCTAATAGAATTCAGAAG
>SLSN01000020.1 GCA_007130415.1 Patescibacteria group bacterium | reverse complement strand
TCTTTTTTAGAAAGTTCTTTGTCTAGAACAAAGGAGTGTATGTTTTTTGAATTTAGTTTTATAGTGTTTTTCTTTGGGTAGCATACTTCTCCACCGAGCTTTTTATATATCCGAAGCATTATTCTTACTGAAGCACTTTTGGGAACGTTTGTTAGAGTTATAGTTTCATTTGTTAATATACATGCTGGTATTATTGCAAGTATGGAGTTCTTGTTTGGTGTTGGAGTTATTTCACCTGAAATTGGATATCCTCCTTCTATCTTCAATGTATTCATATGTGTCGTATAAAAGTTTATAATAAAACTCTAGCATAGATTATACATAATATATACATGTTTAAGAAGATAGTTCTAGGTTTTTTGTTTGTTTTTGTCTTTTTCTTTCTACTTTTAGTTTCTTCAATGATTGGCAAAGCTCCACAAGAAGAGGATATATCTTGGGGTGTTACTTTTTCACAAAAGTATGCAAGAGATTTAGGCCTTGATTGGCGGGAAGCATATTTAGCTATGTTTGATGACCTTGGAGTAAAAAAAGTTCGGATACCAATATATTGGGATTTTGTAGAAGGAGAAGAAGGAAATTACTATTTTGAAGAAGTTGATTGGATGTTTGAGCAGGCTTTGGAAAGAGAAGTTGAAATAATGCCAGCTATTGGTATGAGAGTGCCAAGATGGCCAGAATGTCATTTACCTGATTGGGCTGAGCAGTTAGAAAAGGATCAGCAGCAGGAAAAAATTCTAGAGCTTGTCGAAGAAATAGTTTTAAGATACAGAGGAAATGAATCTATTGTATATTGGCAGGTTGAAAATGAACCTTTTTTGACTACCTTTGGAGAATGTCCTTGGGCTGACAAGAATTTTTTAAAACAAGAAGTAGATTTGGTAAGGAGTCTTGATCCTGAAAGACCAATTTTAATATCAGAGAGTGGTGAACTTTCTACTTGGTTTAAAGGAGCACAAATAGCGGATACGGTAGGGACAAGCATTTACAGGCAAACTTGGTGGCATGCAGTTGGGGGTGTATATACAAAAATACCAATAAGGCCTGTTCATTACTACAGAAAGTCTCAAATTATTGATAGGCTTTTCCAAGCAGATGTTATCTGTACAGAATTGCAAGCTGAACCTTGGGGACCTGCTCCAACCTTCATTATTTCTCTTGAAGAACAGGAAAAATCTATGAACATTGATATTTTCAAAGATAATATTGAATATGCAAAAAGAACGGGGCTTCCAGAATTTTATCTTTGGGGTGTAGAATGGTGGTATTGGATGAAGGAGGTGCATGAGCAGGATGAATTTTGGGAGGAAGCAAGGGAGCTTTTTAAATAATTTGTGTTGATAATTATATGGAGGTAAAGGAGAATTTTTCAATTAAAAATCTGAACACTTTTTGTGTAGATGTTAAAACAAAGTATTTTGCCCAGGTAGAAACTATTGATGAATTGAAAAAGATATTAAAGGATTACAAAGATGAAAAAATATTTATATTAGGTGGAGGTAGCAACACCCTATTTGTAAATGATTGGGATGGTTTGATGTTAAGGGTGGATATTAAAGGTAAAAAAGTTAAAAAGGAAGATGAAAAACATGTGTATGTAGAATGTAATTCTGGGGAATTATGGGATGATTTTGTACATTGGACTGTTGAAAATAATTATGCTGGTATGGAAAATATGGTTATGATTCCGGGTACAGTAGGTGGGGGTGTTGCTCAAAATATTGCGGCTTACGGTCAAAACATTACAGATGTTCTTTTTGAAATTGAAGTTTGGGATATTGAAAATGAAAAAGAAAGGATTTTAAAACCAGAGGATTGTAATTTTGCATATAGGTCGAGTAATTTTAAGCATGAATGGAAGAATAAATATGTTATTACAAAGGTTATTTTTAAATTAAAAAAAGAATCAAAAGATTTAGAACTTAGTTATCATGAGAGAGCAGGTAGATATGGTTCTCTTTTAGAAGAGCTTCAAACTTTTGCTAAAGAACCATATAGTTTAAAAGATGTAGCTCAAGCTGTAAAAAATCAAAGAGAAAAAAGACTTCCTAGTGTTGATACGTGTGGTACTTGTGGTAGTTTTTTTCAAAATCCTGTTGTTAGTTTAGAAAAGTTTAAAGAATTAGAAAAGAAAATTCCAGATTTACAATCATATCCTGTTGAAGGTCTTAATTATGAAAAAGAAAAAAACCAGGAAGAATTTGTAAAAATTCCTGCAGGTAGGCTCCTTGATGAATTGGGTTGGAAGGGCTCTTGGGACGGTAATGTTGGTGTTTCTGAAAAGCATGCGCTTTGTGTTGTTACCGATAAAAAGGCTAAAGGTGAAGATGTATTAGAATTTACAAGAAAAATGAAACAGAGTGTAAAAGATAATTATGAAGTTGAGCTTGTTGAAGAGGTTAATATTGTTTTATGAGTCCTCTGGTTCATGTACAACAATAGCCTCTGGAAGCATATCCCACTTTCCTTTTTCGTAGGCATCTACATCTTCCTGTTTTAAGCGGACAAATTTTTCAGTTATATCAGGACCCTCATAGTCTTGCATTATCATTATGTCACCCACTTTAAATTCTCTTGTCCCTCTGCAAGGTACATAACCAAATTCGGTTTTTTTGTGAATTCTACCTTTTTCATCATATTCGAAAAAGGTACTGTAGGATAATTTTTCTGGTGCTTGACCTTCAAACCATTTATCAGGTACTGGATACCAGCCATTTTCCTTAATATATTCTTCTGTTAGATAAGGAGCATCTAGAAACTCTGGTGCTTGAAATTCTTTTTTGTTGTTTTTAATGTTTTCCATTTTGAAAATTATATGATTTTATATATTAATAGCTTTTTCCATTAAATCACCCCATCCTCCAGCACTCATAAAAACGATAATTGTATCTTTATCTGAATTGTTTTTTAAAAATTCTAAAATCTGATCTTCCTTAGGGAAGTAGTGTTTTTCCCCCTCTTTTTTGTTAATAGCGTTTATTATATCAATACCATGTATTCTAAATTCTTTCTCTGTTGATTTTTTAACGGTTATTTTCGGAATAATGACGTGGTCTGTATCCTTGAAAGTTTTTTCGTACCACTTCAAAGTGTCTTTTGATTCTCTTTCTGAAACTCTGGGTGAGTATATTGTAATTATTTTGTTCTCTTTAAATCTTGTTCTTAAAGCTTCAAGTGTAGATTGTGCCTTTACTGCTGAGTGTGCGAAGTCATCTATAACGGTTGCTCCTTTACTGTTTACGCCTATGACTTCTAATCTTCTTTTAACTCCTTTGTATGTTTTTATGCCTTCTTGAATTTTTTCTAAATCAATCCCAAGGTCATGTGTTAAAGCAATTGCTGCGAGACAATTTTCAACGTTATGTAAACCTATGAGCGGAGTTTCAAAGTCCCCTATTTCTTCATGTGCTTTTTTTACAGAAAAAGAAGTATTTTGTTCATTGAATTCAATATTATCAACCGTAAATTCTCCATTTTGAAGGCCATATCTTTGATTTTTACCATTGTATTCTTTTAATACTTCTTCGTTGTTTTCACCATCTTCTGAAAGATAAAGCTGTCCTTTATTTTTTTCTACCAGCTTTACTAAGTCTTTGTAAGCATCTATGTATGACTTCTCTGTGGGATAAAGGTTTACATGATCCCATTGAGTAGCAGTGATTATTGTGTGTTTTGGTTTGTAGTGAAGAAATTTTGGAGACATATCAAATCCAAAAGCAGCAGCGTATTCGTCTCCTTCTACAACAGAATATTTTGAATTTCCTTGTTTAATTCCGTATTCAAAATTTAAAGGTAGCCCACCGATTAAAAAAGAAGGATCTAAATTTGCAACTTCCAGAATCCAAGCAATTAATGATGTTATTGTGGTCTTTCCATAGGTACCACAAACAACGATAGATTCTTCTTTGATAATATGCTTGTTTATTAAATAGGTAAAACTTTCTATTTGCTTGTTAAGCCTTTTAGCTTCCAAGTATTCTGGATTGTTTTCGTCTTTCATTAATATCGATCCACCGATAATTATTAAATCAACATCTTTTATTTTTTCTGGATTAAAACCTTCGTACCAATTGACATTATTTTTATTTAAAAGAGTGAGTGCTGGATCAAAAATATTATAATCTGAGCCAGAAATCTCATATCCTTGCGAGTGAAGCATGGTAGCCAGAGGTGCAATTGCTGAACCACCTATCCCGATGAAGTGTATTTTTTCTTTCATTAGCTTTCTTCTTTAATCTTAGCTTTTAGCTTTTCAATATCCTTGTCCCAGGTATTTTCATTAAACCATTCAATTCCTCTGAATTGTGTTTTGTAGAGGGATTCTGGTGAATATACTGTACCTAAATACACGTATTTTTTCTTGTCTTCTTTCGCTTGTTCTATCCCCTTTATCATCATACCCATCCCTATATTTGAACTAATGAAATCTGGTTTGTAAAAAGGATAAGCGTAATGTAAAAGTTCATCTGTTTCCATTGTTATGCAATACCCTATTTCTTCCCCATTTAGTTTGTAAACTAGTACGTTTGTAAAAAACTCTCCTTCAAAAATCCACTTTAATTTTTGTGGACTTATTGTCAATTTACCGAATTTCTTTTTGAAAAAATCTGAAGCTAATTTACTAATTCTGTAATCAAATTCAAAATCTTCTAGCTTTTTATTTTCTAATTCTAAACCTTCAGTCTTTTTCAAAACTCTTCTGTTTTCACTGTTTAGAGAAAAATCTTTTAAATCTATGCGTAAATTTCTTGCTAAGTAGTAATAGTTTTTTTTAATTCTTGTAGCTAAAAAACCTTTTTTATAGATTTCATTTATATTGTCATCGTCACTTGCTTGTAAATATACTAAGTAAGGGAATTTGTAATCCTCGTAATTTCCTTTATATTCCTTAAAAATGTATTCCATATTTAATGATATCAATTTTTTCTCAATAGTTTTAGTATTGTCTCTTTTTCATCCCAAGGTAGTTCCTCTTTACCATCGAGATTCATACTTTTTTCATGTCCTTTACCTGTTGTTATTACAATGTCACCTTTTTTTGCTATTTCAAGAGCTTTTTGGATAGCTTTTTCTCTATCTGGAATACTAAAATATTCGATTCCATTTTTCTGAACCTCTTGCATACCATCTATTATTTCCTTATTTATCAACTGCACATCTTCTCCTCTTGGATCCTCTGCAGTTAGAATGATTTTGTCTGCGTATTTTGCACTGACGGCTCCCATTTTAGGCCTTTTTGACCTGTCTCTTTTACCTGCACATCCAAAAACTACGATTAAATTATTTCCCTTTTTTCTAATTTGATCCCCTCTTTTCAATACATTTTCCAACGCATTCGGTGTGTGTGCAAAATCAACGATAATTTGAAAAGGTTTTTCTTTAATAACTTCCCATCTTCCCTCCAATATCGGAATTTTGAGAAGAGCTTGTTTGATTTTTCTTGTATCAATATCCAACTCTAATGCAACAGCTATCGAAGCCATTATATTGTGAATATTATATCTACCTTTTAAGTTTGTTGAGAATTTTTGCTTCCTCTTTTTATTTATACTCAAAAAGAAATCCATATTTTTGTCTTCTGTCACAAATTCGTCAGCTTTAATGTCGGAGTTTTGAGTAAAACCATATGTAAGTATCTTGCGATTTAAATCTGTAGCTAGTTCACAGAGAGTCTTGAATGATTGATCATCTTTGTTTAGAACAACAACCCCGTCTTTCTTCGTATAGTGAATTAACTTACTCTTTGCCTTTAAATACTTTTCATATGTTTTGTGATAGTCTAAATGCTCGTGGCTTACATTCGTAAAGACAGAAAAATGATATTTAATCCCTGCTACTCTGTATTGATCCAATCCGTGAGAAGTTGTTTCTAGGATTACGTATTCTATCTCCTCTTTTACCATAATATCTAAGAATTTTTGCAAATCCTTTGGAGCAGGATTTGTTACGTGGAAATCTAAAGGAAATTCTTTTTCTTGAGTTTTTACATTCAATGTTGATATTATTCCTACTTTAAAACCAGCTTCTTTTAAGAGCGTATAGATTATATTTGCTGTTGTTGTTTTACCATCAGAGCCTGTCACTCCGATGACTTTTAGCTTTTTTGACGGATTCCCATACTTTTTACAGTAAAAGAGAGCAGTAAAGTAATGCTTCCAATTTTTTACTTGTTGAGGGATGATATTTGTATTCATTCGGTAAGTATACGATAAAACGGGGGTATAATGAAAGTCCAATATTTTGTTCTTTTTTTTGATAGAATACACCTATGAAAATAAAGCTAATGGATAAAAGTATAAATTATGAGTTTAGTGGAACTGGTGATGTGATTTTGTTTGTACATGGCTGGGGTGGTGATTTACATAGTATGGATGGTCTTTATGATCATTTTTCTAAAAACTACAAATGCTATAGATTGGATTTACCAGGTTTTGGCAAAAGTGAAAATCCAGATCCTGATTGGGGTATAGCCGAATATTCTAATCTTGTTAGGTTGTTTATAGATGAAGTTATTAAATCAAAAGTTATATACTGTGGACACTCTTTTGGAGGTTCTATCGGTATATATTTGGCTGCGAATTATAATGTTATGGAAAAAATGATTTTACTTGCTCCCGCATTTAGAAGAAAGGGAGAAGTAAAAACTTCATTTTCAGAAAAAATCCCTTTTTATTCGAAACTAAAGCCTGTTCTCTACCCCATTAGAAAAATTGGCTATTCAATATTCTATCCTGGTTCTCAAGTTCTAAGGCATCCTCATTTGGAAGAAAATTTCAAAAAACTTGTAGTACAAACTTTGGTCCCAATTTTGCACAAAGTAGAAGTTAAAACGCTGGTAATTTGGGGTAATGCTGACTTATTTGTTCCCGTAAAGGATGGATATTTTTTACACAAAAAATTGAAAAAGTCTGAATTGAGAGTTTACGAAGGTGTTAATCACAATATACAATCTGCAAAGACTGAAAAGGTGATTGAAGATATAACTTGTTTTTTAAATAAAAAATGATATATGTACTTTTTTTAACAGCAATTGTTTCTTACTTTTTTGCTTTTAGACAGATTTATCAGCTTCAAATAACAGAATATCGTTTTGATAGATTTATGACTATGCTTAGGGACTCGGGTTTTGGCAGTTTAATTTATCCAAAGATTGTTTTTCCTGCTAAAACAGTTCGTAATATTATGATAGCGTCCTTTTCTTTGGTTTTTCTTCTACTATTAAATTATCTAGTATTTGTCTTTTTCATTGAAAATCTAACTGTTATTTTTCTACTAGCTTTACTGAATTATTTTATAGCCAAAGACCTTGTCTTCTTTGCATCCATAATTGTTACTCCATTTGCGAATATTGTTAGAAGGAGAACTGTAGCAAAGGCAAGTGAGATTGTTGAGAGTCTTGACGTTGGAATGATAGGTGTTACTGGCTCTTTCGGAAAAAGTTCTATGAAGGAATTTCTTTATCAGATTTTTTCAGAGAAATATAATATAGAGAGGACTGCGGGAAATAGGAATACTGATATTGGTGTTGCTTTAGAAATTAAGGAAAAGCTAAACAAGGATTTAGACTTCTTTGTTTGTGAAATGGGTGCTTACAAAATTGGAGAAATTGAAAAAATTTGTAGTTTTGTTAAGCCTAAGTATGGTGTTTTAACAGGAATAGGTAATCAGCACATGGATTTGTTTGGTAGTATTGAGAATTTGGTCCAAGCAAAGTCTGAATTACTTAGGGCTTTGCCAGAGGATGGTGTTGCTGTGGTTAATGTCGATAATAATCATAGGGAGAGATTATTTGAAAATGTAAAGGCTAAAACAATAACTTATGGTTGGAGTGAAGATGCTGATTTTAAGATTTTAGATTTGAAATACAAAAAAAGGATGATGTTTGTTGAGTTTAGTGGTTTTGGTAAGGAATATAAATTTACCACTGCCCTTCTGGGCAATCATCAGGCTATAAATTTACTTGGTGTAATAGCTTTGGCTCTTGAATTAAAGATAAGCTATGAAACTATTCAAAAGGCAATTGCGAAGATGGAGCCTTTGTATAGTAAGCTCTCAGTTCATAAGGGAGTTAACGGTGCAACAATAGTAAATGACGGTTACAATTCTAATTTAGATGGTTTTCTTTCAGCGCTGGATGTTGCAAAGAATTTCGAAGCTAAAAAGAAATTTGCTTTTAATTATGGTATTTTTGAGTTAGGCAAGGAAAGAGAGCAAGCATATCGTAAAGTTGTAGAATCTGTTGTTGATGGTGATATCACTTTTTTGACATTGGATAAAAGGTATTTAAAGTTTGATGATAAGAATGTAATCTATATGAAATCTGAG
>SLSN01000048.1 GCA_007130415.1 Patescibacteria group bacterium | reverse complement strand
CTGTTTTGTAAACAGTAGGTCGAGAGTTCGAGTCTCTCTCCCAGCTCCATCTTATGCAGAGGTGGTAGAGCGGTCAAATACATCGGTCTGTAAAACCGACGCCTTCGGGCTACACAGGTTCAAATCCTGTCCTCTGCATTTTCCTCTTGCTGGATTAGCTCAGTTGGTTAGAGCGCATCCATGGTAAGGATGAGGTCCTGAGTTCGACTCTCAGATCCAGCTCCAAATTACTGAATTTCAAAAAAACAAAACTAGGGAAAATTGAAGCCTGAGGAGGTAAAAATGAAAGAGAACAAATATATAAATTTGTTACACATTCCTCCTCAGGCTTCCGCACCTTAGCGTGGTTTTATTTTTCTAAGATTACCCCTGCAGTAAAATTCAACTACACAACCTTTTCTATGCGAAATCTTCTCCATCTCTTTTTCTACTTCTTGATTACTAACTTCAGCAGGTGGATCAACCACAAAATACATCTTCTCTAACGTCATCCATTCCTTCATTACAAAAACCTCCTTAATATTTTTTAGGTGCAACACCATTTTAACATAAACCCTATAATATTTCCATATTAAAAAATCAAAACCCACCCCCTGCCCCATAGTATTTACATGTATATACCTTTTTGATATAATGAAGCTGTTCTTTAAAAGGGAGAAGCTGCTAAAAAAAATTCTATTCAAAAAAAGGAGAGGATTTAAATGGGAAAAAACATTAACCATTATTTAGCAAGGAAAAGAAAAAGAAATGGCAAAGGTAAAGCTCGTCAACGGGAGAAGAAATTTATTAAAACAAACGAAGAGATAAAAAGAATTTTAGCCTAAGCAATAATTTTTAATTAAAGTTTCTCCCTGTTCGAGATGAGGTCGAGAATCGTATGACTAAAAGTAGTCTACAAACATACCATTGATAACACCCTACCCTCGACTTCATCTCCCTTTTTCCTTTATTATTTGACCCCAAACCCAATTTCAAATATAATCACGGAGTATTTAATCACAGACTATTTTAACCATGGCAAAGAAGAAAAACTTCGACCTGTTGTTTCTACAGTGTGAAGAATGTAAAAACAAAAACTATACTATACCTAAGAGTAAAAAACTAAAGGAAAAGTTTACATTCAAAAAACATTGCCCTACTTGTAAAACACACGTCCAACACAAAGAGGCAAAAATTTAGGAATAGTAGAGGTAAAGGGTCCATAGTTTTAATGGTAAAACAACGGTCTCCAAAACCGTAGTTCTCCGTTCGAGTCGGAGTGGACCTGCCAACTTCCAAAAAATGTTGGAGTAATATATAATAGCGTTCATATGAAAAAATTTACACAAGAAGTAGCTAGTGAACTCAAACAAACGACATGGACAAAACCAAGACAATTGGGCGTGCTACTCATTTACACAATATCCATCTGTGGTATAATCGCACTGTTAGCCTTCGGACTTGATTTCGTTTTTACAGAATTTCGAAATATAATATTGTAATTAAAACCTTTTATGAATAAAGAAGCAAAGAAAAACAAAGTTAGTGCACAGGACGTTCTAAAAAAAGATGAGAAGATCTCTGAAGAACCTTCTAGAGAAAGAAAAGAAAGTTTTTCAAGAAGAGATGCAAAATACCCTCAATGGTATGTTGTTAGTATCCAATCTGGACATGAAAAAAGTGTAATCACAAATCTCAAACAAAGAATTGATGCCACACAATCAGAAGAACTCATAAGTGATATTTTAATCCCTATGCAAAAAAAGATTGTTGTTAAAAAAGGCAAGCAAGAAATCAAAGAGGAAAGGATATTTCCTGGATATATTTTGGTAAAAATGGTCCTAACAAACAGAACAGTTGAGCTTGTAACCAATACTGAAGGAGTAAGAGGTTTTGTAAGAACAGAATCAAAGCCAAGATCACTACCAGAATCAGAAGTAAAAGCAATAATGAAGTATATGGAAGTAGAACAACCAGCATATCAATCTTCATTTAGTGTTGGAGAAGCTGTGAAAATAACAGACGGTGCATTTGCAGATTTCATAGGAAGTGTCAAAGAAATCGACGATTCAAAAGGTAAAGTAAAAGTCCTAATTTCATTTCTTGGAAGAGAAGCTCCTGTTGAACTGGATTTTGGGCAAGTAAGTAAAATGTAAAAAAATTAAACTAAAATGGCAAAAGAAATAAAAGCAACAATTAAACTAGTTATACCAGCAGGACAGGCGTCCCCTGCCCCACCCATTGGACCGACACTATCACAATACGGTATCAACATGGGAGAATTCTGCAGTCAATTTAATGAAAAAACTAGAGAAGATAACGGCATATTAACACCAGTAGTACTAACAATTTTCAAAGACAGTACTTTCTCATTTATTACGAAAACACCCCCTACTTCGGAGTTGATTCGCAGAGAATTGAAAATCAAAAAAGGATCAGGGGAACCAAACATTACCAAAGTAGGAAAGCTTACAAATCAACAGCTAGAAAAAATCGCGGAAATTAAAATGGAGGATTTAAATACCACTGATATTAAACAAGCAAAAAAAATTATTGCAGGTACTGCAAAACAAATGGGAATTGAAACAAATATTTAAGATAAAATAATTCAGAAAATGGCTAAAAGAGGTAAAAAATACAGAAAGATTGTTGAAAAAAAAGAAAACAAAGTATATAACTTGGACGAAGCTATACAACAAGTAAAAAAGCTCTCTTACTCTTCATTTCCAGCAACAATCGAACTACACGCAGCACTAAAACTAACAAAAGATTTAGAACCAAAATCCATAAAAGGAACTGTTTCTTTGCCACACTCTGAAAGCAAAGCTGTACGAATTGCAGCTTTTACAACACCTGCAGACGAAAAGAAAGCAAAAGAAGCGGGAGCAGACTTAGTGGGTACGGAGAGTATAATGAAGGAAGTTAAAGAAGGAAAAATTAATTTTGATGTAGCCATTGCAACACCAGAAATTATGGCTCAAATAGCTCAACTTGGTAAAGAACTTGGACCAAAAGGTCTAATGCCTAATCCAAAGACAGGTACTGTTACAGATGATATTAAGCAAGCAATAGAGGAATATAAAAAAGGAAAAACTAATTTTGCTGCAGATGCAAAGGGAGTCGTTCATATGGCTGTAGGCAAAATAGACTTAGAAGATAAAAAAATTGAAGAAAATATTCAAGAAGCACTACAAGCAATTGTATCAGCAGTAAATGGCAGAGAAGTTCATCAAACAATTAGAAAAACTCACCTAGCTCCTACAATGGGTCCTAGCGTAGAGTTTAAATTAAGTGATTAGACCTTAAGAACTTTACTTAGAATTTCATTTAACTCTTTCAATAAAGCTACCCTATTCCCTTTCAACTTCTTGTCTTCAACATTGACCATAGTTTCATCAAAGAATTTTTCCAAAAGCTCTGCAAGAGAAAGAATATCCTTACCCTTTAAATCTTTCTTTACAAATCTCATTAGAAATTTGTAAAGCTCTTTTTCTGATTTAGTCTCTAAAAGACCATCTTCAATTTTAGTTTTTTTAATATCACCCTTTAAAAGAATATTCTCAACCCTCTTTATAGTATCAAATACCCTATCTTGATCATCTTTAGTCTTAATTAAAGAATTAAGTTCTTTCAAATATTCAAACTTCTTAAAAACACTTTCATTATTTGAAAAAGCAATACCTTTAGCCAACCTATCAAGTTTAGTACTCTCTTTCATAATCAAATATATTCTGTGATTTATGAAGTTTGAAAGTTTTTCATAATTTTTTTTATCAAGCTCAGATTTCAAAACCTCGTCTAAGTTAAAATCAACACCACAATCTCTCAAAAGACGAATTAAATTGTAAACATTTTTCCTAACTTCATAAGGGTCATTTGAACCCTCAGGGAGAAAACCAATCTTTGTAAATGAAAGGATATTGTCTAATTTATCCGCAAGGCTTAAAACAATCCCCTCAGAACTACTTGGAAGGTCTGAACTCTCAGAAGTAGGTAAATAATGCTCGTAAAGAATTTTTGATATCTTTGTAGAGTAACCCTCTCTCTTTGCATAATAACTACCGATAACGCCCTCTAGTGAAGCAAACTCCCCTACCATGTGAGTAGCCTTGTCATTCTTAATCAATTGCAGAGATTTTTTCAAAACATCTTTTGAAATTTTTAAGTCAGAATTATTCAAAACTTTCTTTACAAGTTTTTCAATTCTAAAAACTTTTTCCTTGTAAGAACCAATCTTTGGGTGAAAACCAATATTTTCTAATTCATCTCTCAAATCCTTTAACTTTGGTCTATCCAAATCATTTTCCCAGTAAAAAAGTGCATCATCTAATCTACCTTGAAGAACCTGTACATTACCCTTGAAAATAACATCTTCTTCGTCTTTTTTGTTCGCAACTACACCATATTCAATATGCTTAGGATCTGTTTTCAAAACCCTAATAATATATTTCTGGTTTTCTTCAAGTACTTTACTAATTAGTTCAATAGGTAAATTTACATATTTTTCATCAAGTTTTAGAAATTTAACATTTGGATACTCTACAAGATACGTATTAGTTTCGATCAAGCTATCGGTATTTGGAGAATAGTTGTACTTTCCCCTACCCTCATCAACCACCGACTCTATAATGCCCCTTCTATAGGTTTCATCTATTATTATATGTAATTTTTTCATAGCTTCAAAATAACAACCAGCAGATGTTATCTCTATAATATTCTTCTTATGATATCGAGTACAAAAAGTATGTTGAGATGATTTGATACCCATAAACTCCACATCTATCTTTTCATATCCCCTAAAGCAAACAATATTTCTCAAAGGACGTATAAATGTTTCTTTTTGACCCAATAGCCATTTCATACTCTTCCAACTAGGAGAAACTTCTAACAATTTTTGTATACATGATTCCAGCGCTTGAGCTAAAGTTGTTGTCTCTTCTAATGCCACCCCTAACAAATCTTTACCTCCTCTTTCAACCTTAACTATATCCTTTCTTTTTGCATTATGCTTTTTCAAAAAGCCCAAACCAACCTTGTTCAACTTATCACCATCAAAAGCTATCTCATACAAAGGACCCAATACTTCCTTTTTCACAATACCCTTCTCACTACATCCATCTATTACAAAAACTATCCTTCTTGGACCCCAGTACAAGTTGAAGTTTTTAAATTTGAAACCTAAGTCCTTGAGATAACCGGATAGATCCAAATCACTATAGTAATTTTTCCTCCATTGCTTTAGTAAATCTGCAGGTAATTCTTCAAAATACATTTCCAAAACGACTTGATCTTCTTTAACTTTTTTAGACTCTTTGGGAGCTTTTTCTTTACTAAGAGTATATTCAACTGGACTAACAACCTTAGACAGTGGATGATTTAAATCGTCCCTTTCAGAAAGATACAAATCTCCTATTTGCTTTGAAAACTTCCCCATAACTTTAAACTTGCTAATCCTGTCAGTCATACTAACAACACCTCTAGAGTCCAAAATATTGAACATGTGAGAAATTTTAAGAAGGTAATCATATGCAACCCAATAATTACCAACCTCTAGTTGTTTTGATACTTGTTTTTCAGTTAAATCATAAATTTTTCTCAAATCATCAATATCCGCAGTCTCATAATTATGCTTACTTTGCCAATACTCATGTTTTTCAAAAAGATCACCATACTTTACTTCTTCATTCCACATAATGTCTCTGTAATCATCAACACCTTGAATATACATTGCAAGCCTTTCAAGACCCAAAGTTATCTCCAAAGTAGGAACTTCTAGTGGTATTCCTGAAACCTGCTGAAAGTACGTATACTGAGAAATTTCCATACCATCCAGCCAAACTTCCCATCCCAAACCCCAAGCACCAATTGCTGGAGATTCCCAATTGTCTTCAACAAACCTAATATCATGACTTTTAGTATCAATGCCCAAAGCATCGAGCATTTCAAAATACAACTCCTGATTATTCTCTGGAGCAGGTTTAAGAATAACTTGGTATTGGAAGTAGTGTTGAAGTCTGTATGGATTCTTTCCATATCTCCCATCATCTGGACGACGACTTGGTTCTACATAAGCAACGTTAAAGGGTTCTGGGCCCAGAGATCTTAAAAACGTATGAGGATTTGCTGTACCAGCACCTACTTCTAATCCATATGGCTGAGCTACAACACAACCTTTTTTCCCCCAGAAAGTATTGAGCCTTTCTATTATTTCTTGAAATGTAATTACTTTAGAATCCTTTTTCATTGGTTTGATTATAGAATAAAAAAATAGAAATTAAAACAACCAAGTTTTTGTTTCACGGATTTGGGTTTGTTAGAAATTTTGTTCCACGGGCTACTTAAATATGGGGATTAAGGCTCCAAAAAGCTTTTTATTCCCCTTGATTTCCCCCTCGTTTCCTAAAACACAATAATATTTTTTTCGAAACAAACTTTTCACAAGCTCTGAAAATTCCCTTATATCTTCGACAGTAGTAGAGAGAACCTCATCCCTATCCTTTTGCAAATCTTCGTCCTTCACGCCAGACAAATACATGACAAGAGATTTATTACCCTTCATACGAGGCGTAAGAGGACTATCTAAAGCCCCTATTGTGCCAACAATAAACTTATCCATGTTTTCAGTCTTGAAATTTTTAAGAAATTCTGGAGTTTTTTCATATATATCTAAAGTCCGAGCTAAATTAGGATCACGATAAGAAGAAAACAGTACGTTACCACTTTTAGAAAAAGAACTGTATGCACCATAAGCACCTCCCTGAACCCTAAGTTTTTCCCACAAATATTCCCTGCTTATTACATTTCTTAGGACCAAAAGCTTCCCAGTAAATTCATATCCCAAGGATTTTAAATTATTACCCTGGACAACATTCTGCACAGAATTCTGTGTCAACAAACCCTCGTTAATATTTTTGACGCAAAATTCGTATTTTTGCTCTGAAAGGTCCAAAGCTTTAAGCTCTGAGAACATATTTTTCAGTTCTTTTTTAGAATCACTATAAAAATCCTCCCCACAAACAATGTTTACCACCAAATTAGACTTGTTAAAAACCGTTTTTAGCAAAAATTCCAAATCCAACTTCAAATCATTCCATTTTTCATCAAAACTATTAAGCAAATCACATAGGTAGTGATAATAATTTACACCGCCAACATATTCATCATACTTACCGTGTTCTGAAAAATATGAAAATAACCTATTGGCAGCGAAATCATCTCCACGACTGTTTATATCCATTTCAATTTCAGATTTACTTTCCTGGATAATCTCTTTAATATGCTTCTGGTTTTCAAATTTACTTCTATGCATAATTTCTAGAAGGATTTTAACTAGTTTTGAAAAATTCTTATTTAAAACCCTACCCTCAACAAATAATTTGGGTAAATATTTAGAATCTTCGTATCGAAACAAAACCCCACCTCTTTTAAAAGAACAACCTCCTGTGTATTTTTGAATAAATATATCTAATTCCTCACGTGTGTAATTTTCTGTCGCAATACTACCTAAAAGAAGTAGAAGAATATTTAAATTATAAAGTTTCTCAAGGGGTACAATTTTTGTATCAAAAGCTAGAAATAAATAGCTAATACCGTTTGTTTCCAAAGGATTGTGCAAAAGAGAAACCTCAGAAATTTTTTCTTCTTGCCTTGGGATCTTCTCTATTTCCTTACTAATATCTTCAACTTTAAGCTTTGGTATTTTTTGAACATCTTCTACAGAATCAGGTATATTTTGATGTTTTTTAAAACTTAAAGTTTTTTCTACCAAATCTTTTAATTCACTACTACTTAAACTCTCTTTGTAGCTATCCAACTCTTTTTGTAATTGCTTTTCTTTTCTTTCAAGCAAACCTTTTTCAGGTTTCAAGACAACTAAAGAGCTATGATTGTTGTTCAAGAAGTGCTTTTCTAGAAGTTTTTCGAAATAGCCTTGGTCTAAAAGCTTACGCAACTCTTTCAGATCTTCCTTGTAGAACAAATACTCCATAGGATCATCACCATGAATCCAAGTTTTTAGACAATTTAAATTATAATACAAACCCTTAGGCCTACTACCATAATCCGCCTCTCTCAAGTTGAACTCAAAAGTATTAAAACAAGCCTTTAGCAAATTTTTATCTAGCCCCTCCGAAGTAAATTTTTTCAAAGTTTTATTTACAACTTGTAAAAATTTCTCACTCTTCTCTGCTTCAGAGTTCTTAACACATATAGTTACATACGGAGGATATACGTCAGCTTCTAAATGTCCGAATATGTCTTCACCTATCTCCTCTTCTAAAAGGGCCTTTTTCAAAGGAGCACTTTTTGTCTTCATTAAATAATACATTAGTATTCCAAGGGCAAATTTTTCTTTCTTCTTAATATCCTCATGACAAGCATAATTTAAAGAAAAATATGTTTTGTTTTCACTAGATTGATCTTTTGATATGGAGTATTTCAAACTAACTTCATTCATCTCCTTAAGTGGCTCTTGTAAGCCTAATGAAACATCGTCCTTTTTCTTCTCAAAGTTTGATAAATATTTTTTATCTAAAAACTCTAATTGCTTCTTAATATCGCCATTTCCATAGAGGTAAACATAGCTGTTTGAAGGATGATAATACTTTCTATGAAATTCGAGAAACTTTTCAT
>SLSN01000072.1 GCA_007130415.1 Patescibacteria group bacterium | reverse complement strand
TATTATAAAAAACCATATTTTTAAAGAAAGAAAAGGTGAAAGTGATTCGGGAGTTATTATTAAAGGATTTATAACTCAACTAACTAAAGTTATTATTTGGGGAGCTGCCCTACTAATATTACTACAGAATTTAGGAGTTCAAATTTCCGTTCTTCTTGGAGGTATGGGACTTGCTGGTTTAGCTGTTGGTTTTGCTTTACAAAGTATTTTGGAAGATATTTTTGCGTTTTTCTCAATTTATTTTGATAGACCTTTTGAAATTGGAGACTTTATAATTTTTGAAGAGGAGATGGGTACCGTTGAAAAAATTGGTATTAAATCAACAAGAATACGTACTTTACAAGGACAAGAGCTTGTGGTTTCAAATAAAGAATTGACTTCAAAGCAAATTCACAATTACAGAAAAATGCAAGAAAGAAGGATTGTTTTTACTTTTGGTATAACTTATGAGACTGATTACAAAAAACTCAAAAAAGTTAACAAAATAGTTAATAAAATTTTTAATAATATTAAAGGGGCAAGATTAGACAGGGTTCATTTTCATGAATATGGTGATTTCTCTTTAAATTATGAAGTAGTTTACTATGTTCTAAGTAAAGACTATTATGACTATATGGATACACAAGAGGCAGTGAATTTGGCTTTATTCCAAGAGTTCGAAAGAGAAGGGATTGATTTTGCGTATCCTACAAAGAGAGTTTTATTGGATAAAAACTAGAGAAGATGGATCAACAGTATTTACAAATATTTTTGGGTGCAATTTCAGCCTTAATACTTTTCATTTACGGTATTGAAAATCTGAGTAAGGATTTTCAGGGTTTAGCTGCAGAAAAATTTCGTATTTTAATTTCAAAATTAGCAAGTAATAGGTTTACTGGGGCTTTGGTTGGTGCTTTTTCCACTGCTATAATTCAGTCAAGTACTGCAGTCTCATTAGTTGTTGTTGTTCTTGTAAATACTGGGGTTATTTCCTTTAAGCAGAGTTTAGCTATAATGTTTGGTACTAATTTGGGTACTACGGTTACAGCACAATTAGCTTTGTTACAATCCACGATGTTAGCACCTGTACTCATAATAGTAGGCTTTTTTTTAAGAATATCAGGAGCGAAGTTTAGATTGATTAGCAAACCAATCTTTTTCCTTGGTTTCATACTTTTTGCTCTCAATCTTCTTTCTTCAAATTTAGCACCCTTGCAAGAACATCCCAATGTAATGTTTTTTTTTGCTGCACTATCAGCCCCACTTTTAGCTTTTTTCGCTAGTGCCCTTTTCACCATTTTGGTGCAGTCAAGTTCTGTAACATCAGGTATGATTATTGTTTTGGTTTACAGTGGTATGATACCAGTTGAAGTTGCAATACCGATGATTTTGGGTGCAAATGTTGGTACTAGTACTACAGCGTTTGTAGTCTCTACTAGGCTTAATCTTCATGCTAAAAGAGCAGGGACAGCAAAGTTCGTTTTTACATTGCTAGGAGCAATTCTTTTTATGGTACTTCTAACCCCTTTTACTATGTTAATAGAGTCTTTTGCCGTTTCAGCGGCAGCTCAGGCAGCTCTTGCTCATTTAATATTTAATCTTGCAATCACAGTATTATTCCTAATCGTTCTCACACCATTTGAAAAATTGATTATTTGGCTTGTTAAAGGTGAAGAAGAAGAAATCCTTTTTGAAACCAAATATCTTTCAAAAAGTGAAAATATTACTTTTGAGAAACAAATAGCTAATGTTAAAAAAGAAATAGCATATTCTATAGAAATTACGATCAAGATTTACCAAAAAGCTATAAGTATGTTTTACCATCCAGCCAAGACTGTTGAAATGGAAATAGATAAGCTTGAAACTTTAAATGACTATCTTGATGAGGAAATTTCTTTGTCTATTGTGGATTTAACGAAAAAGAAGTTAACTCAGAAGAAAGCTCAGCAAACAGTTTCTTTGTTGAAAATTTCAAATACTGTAGAACAATTAGGTGATTTAGGTAGGGATTTTTCCGATGTTTTTATAAAAATGCACGAATTAAATATTCCTAAGCATGAGGTTGATATTGAAGCTACAACGGATATAAACAATAAATTAATAGAATTATTTAAACAAACAGAAATTGTGATTAAGAATCCAACAAAGAAAGAAATTGAAAAATTAAAAATGGTGGAAATTAGTATGTCAAAATTAATCAAAGATTATTTTGATGTTCATGTTAAAAAACTCCAAGCAGAAGATTCATATCAGGGTAGTGTCTTTGTAGATGCTATATCAATAATCGAGCTTTCAGTTTCAAAAATTCGTGAGATTAGAAAGATACTTACTTAAAAAGTTCCCAATCTATTGTATTTGTTAGTATTTTTGGTTTTTTCTTGTCTACCATAACAATGTATTCGAACATACAAGCACGTTTTCGATCTTTTGTTTTGATAGTCCACTGGTCTGTGCATGTGTATATACTTGGATCGCCTTCAACAATTTGAGCTTCTATACAAATAACAAGACCTTTTTGTAGCTCTTGATTTGCTCCAAGTCCTTTGTAAGGAGGGATATCGGGAGAATCATGTAAAGATTTACCAATTCCGTGTCCTACAAATTCTTTTACAACGCTCAGAGAATGTTTTTTTGCGTGAGATTCTATTGCTTCACCTATATCCCCTATCGTATTTCCTAGAAAAGCTTTATGAACACCAGCAACAACAGCATTTCGGCTTTCAGTTATGAAATTTTTTTCTTTTTTGGATAATGGTTCCATTCCAAGTGTGAAGCAGTGGTCTGTGTAATATCCATTTTTAATAATTCCAAAATCAACTTTAACAATGTCTCCCCCCTTTATGATTTCATCATTTGGTATTCCATGAACAACAGTATCATTTAGAGAAATGCATGTAGTGAACTCATATTCTGGTGCATTACCTACACTAACTCCTTTAAATGCTGGTTTTACATCATATTGTTTACATAATTTTTGTGCATAATTATCAATTTCTAAGGTTGTAATTCCTGTTTTTACAAACTCTTTTATTTTTCCAAGAATCTCGATTGATAAATCACAAACCTCTTTGTATTTGCGAAGTTCTTTTTTGTTTTTAATAATCATTGCTGGATGATAGCATTTTTTGTTTTATTAAAAAAGCTTTGGTATACTAAAAACATGAGGATAATATGTTGGAATGTAAATGGTTTAAGAGCTGTTGAACGCAAAAATGCTCTAAAGGATGTCTGGGATTTAAAGCCGGATATTTTTTGTGTTCAAGAAACTAAGGTTGATAAAGATGAGATTCCCTTTGATTTAAGATATGTAGAAGGATACAAGTCTTTTTTTGCTTCTGGAGAAAAGAAGGGTTATAGCGGTGTAGGAATGTACACAAAAGAAGAACCTTTGGCAGTAGAATATTCTTTTGGAGACAAAAAATTCGATGATGAGGGGAGAATTATAAAAGCGAGATTCAAAGACTTTTTACTTTTTAATATATATTTCCCAAATGGAAAAGCTTCAAAAGAAAGATTGAAATACAAAATGGAATTTTACTACTCTTTTCTTGAAAAGCTTAAAGAACTAAGGAATAAAGGAGAGAAGATAATTATTTGTGGAGATATTAATACCGCACATAAAGAAATAGATTTGGCAAGGCCAAAGCAAAATGAAGATAAGTCTGGTTTTTTGCCTAAAGAAAGAAAATGGATTGATGAATTAATAGAAGAGGGTTTTGTTGATGTGTTTAGGGAGTTTAATAAAGAGCCAAATCAATATACGTATTGGGATTTAAAAACTAGAGCTAGAGATAGGAATGTTGGGTGGAGAATAGATTATTTTTTTGTTTCAGAGAACTTGAAAAACAATTTGAAAGATTGTTATATACTCAGCGATATTATGGGTTCTGATCATGCCCCTATTGCCCTGGAGGTTACTTTTTAACTATAATCAAGGGTATAAGTTTTTATATTTCTTTTTATGAGTTCTACTAAGGGTAAAAAACTCTATCGTTCGAAAACGGATAGAATGATAGGAGGAGTTTGTGGTGGTCTGGGAGAGTATTTTGATGTTGATCCCAATGTTATACGTTTGCTTTGGGTGGTAGTTTTTTTGATGGGTGGTTCAGGTCTTTTAATCTATATTATTCTTTGGATAATTCTTCCTGAGGAAGATACAGTAAAGGAGGTTGAAAATGGAAAAAAATAAACAAAAAAATGAGCAGAAAGTTGAAAAAAGAACTGACTATATTCTTGCTGTATTTCTAATTTTTCTTGGTACTGTACTCCTTCTTAACACAACAGGCGTTATTGAATGGAATGTTTGGACTGTTTTATGGAGATTTTGGCCTTTACTTGTTGTTTTTGCTGGTTTGAGCTTAATCTTCGAAGATTCCAAAATATTGAGTATTATAATTGGTTTTTTTGCTTTAATAACTCTTAGTTTAGCATTTCTTTGGTCTGCTGCTGTAGTTGAATCACCACGGTGGTTTGATAGTGTTGTTGAGGTGGAAGCAGAAATTGAGAAAAGTTTTGTACTCTCTGCTGAAGAATTTATTGATGTTGAAAGAAAAAACATAGAGATTGATATGGCTGTAGGTTCTTTGTACATAGCAAATGATGATTTAGAGGATCATCTATATTTAGATGCTCATTACTTTAGTAATTTGGGTAAGCCCATTTTAGATTCAGACTTTGTTTCTAACAATCTTGATGTCTCTTTGGAATTAGGTAAAGGTACTTCAACATTTTTTTGGGGTAGTAGAAGCACTCCAAAATATTTTTTGACTCTTGGCTCTGATGAAATATCTACTGACCTTTCTGTAGATGTTGGTGCTGGTCAAGGTGAGATCTTACTTCAAAGATATAATTTGAGAAATTTGACTATGGAAGTTGGTGCTGGGCAACTAAAGGGCAAACTCTCTGATATTTTTCTTGATGAATTAAATGTTGATGTTGGTGCTGGTAATCTTAGCTTGCAGTTAGATGGTGAAATAGAAATTACAGAAGTTATTAATGCAAAAGTAGGTATTGGTAAACTCACAATAAATCTACCTGAAGGTGCAGAATACAAGTTAGAGGGAGATGTAGGTATTGGTTCCATAAAGACTCCGGACAAGGAAGTTTCAGGTTTTGGTGGGGATGGTGTGGAAATAAGGTCTGAGGGTTATGATTTTGCAGAAAGGAGATTTGTCATTGTTGCAGAAGTTGGTATTGGTGAATTAATTATTAAATAATTTTATATTTTAAAAAAATGAAAAAAGATTATACAAAGCTATTCCTAGGATTGATAATTGTAGCTATAGGATTAAGTTTACTTTTCGGGCAACTAGGTTTAGAGGGCATTTTTGGTTTTTCGTTCTCTTACTTGTTGTCAATTTTATGGCCTTTAATAGTTATTGTTGTAGGTCTTACAATATGGTTTAACAGTAAAAATTCTTTTGGGTTGATAGTGGGTGGTATAGGTTTGTTTTTCCTTTTAAACACTATCTTTGATATTGATATTTGGGGTTTGTTTTGGCCAATTCTACTTATATCTGTAGGTTTGCTAATCCTCTTTAAGGGTTCTGTCAAATCTACTGCCGACAAGTCTTCAGAAGACTATATCTCTACTAATACAATATTTTCAGGTTCAGAGAAAAGGGTTTTATCTAAAAGTTTTGAAGGGGGAAATCTTTTTGTCCTGTTTGGTGGTTCTGAGATTGATTTGAGAAAAGCAAAAATAAGTAAAGAAGGTGCCAGTATAGATATAACCACTGTTTTTGGCGGTACTACAATATTCGTCCCAGACGATGTACAGGTTGTTTCTGAAGGCTCTGCTCTCTTTGGAGGTTGGGAAAACAAGGCAAACGCTCCTACAACTCAAAATGCTCCAGTATTAAGAATTTCTGGTTCAGCGATATTTGGTGGGGTTGAGATTAAGTAGTGGAAAATTTCACAAAAACAAAACTAAATGATTACAAAGATGAAATCCAACCAATTTTGGAGAAATTTTTAAGTGAAAAAGTTCAAGAATATGGTGAACTCTATCCATTTGCAAAACTTTTTTTAGAGCATCTTGCAGAATTTACCCTAAGGGGAGGTAAGAGACTGAGACCTGCTTTAATGTACTACAGTTATATGATGTTTGAAGATGAGGATCTAGATGAGGTTAAAAAAGTATCTATATATTTAGAATTAATACAATCTTTTCTACTTATACATGATGATATTATGGATCGTTCCCTTCTAAGGCGTGAGGGCGATACTATGCATAAAATTTTTGAAGCTTACTCGCTACAGGAGAATTTCCAGGATGATGTACATTTTGGCAATACAATGGGTATTTTGAATGGAGATCTCGCATGCCTTTTAGCATACGAAATTATTAATAGTTCTAAACTTAGTACCGAGAAGAAATCTGCTCTTAGTTTTCTCGTATCCAAAGAAATCACGAAAGTTATTTTTGGCCAAATTCAAGACATTATTTTGGCTTACAAAGAAGATTATTCTAAAGAAGAAATTTTAGGTGTGCACCATTACAAAACAGCAATTTATACATTCAAACTCCCTGTCTTTTCAGGTGCAATGCTTGCAAATGCGAGTAAAGACAAATTAAAAATTTTGGAAGATTATGCTATTAATTGCGGTATAGCCTATCAAATACGAGACGATATCTTGGGTGTTTTTGGTGATGACAAAACCATAGGTAAAGGTACGGTTTCAGATATTATCGAAGATAAAAAAACACTTCTAGTACTGCATGCATATTCTAAAGCTAATCGCTCTCAGAAGAAAATTTTGGATTATTCTTTGGGTAACAAAGATATTACTCATGAGCAAGTAGTAGAATTTAAAAAAGTTCTTGAGCAGACAGGGGCTCTTGATTATTCTATTAAGGAGTGTGAGAAATATGTTAAAGAGGCTAAAGAATCTTTGAGAGGTTTGTCTGTTAAAAAGAATGAGGGTTTTGATTTCTTAGATTCGGTAGTAGATTATCTCTCGACTAGAAAATATTAATTCTCAATAATTCTTTTGATATTCCAAACAATATCAGGCTTATCATCCCATGTGTCTATAATCCATTGTAAATAGCCAGGGTCTTCTATTTGAATTTCTTTTATACTTTTACCAGCATGTTTACCATGATGGAGATTTCTAATAATTAAAGGAGCTTTAGAAATACTGAGCATTTTTTCAGTTGTGAGATCAAAATTTCTTTGAAAATATTTGAAAAGATCTCTTAGAAAGTAAACATCACTTAGGGCGTCATGAGCCTGATTGTTTTTTGAGTTTTCGTTTTTGTATAATCCTAAGTAATATCTTAAAAATTGCAGAGAATAGCTTTGAAGGTCATATTCATCTTTTTGATCAATGGAGAGCAAATCTCTTGCTATTTTAAATGTGCAAATTAATTGAGGGATTTTTATCCCTACTGTTTCTAAAACTTCTTTGTCAAATTGAGCATTATGTGCTACCCAAACATATTTTTCAGTTAATCCCTCTAGATACTCTTTTAAATCCTTCCCTTTATGCCTAGCCTCTTCAAAGGTAGGTTTGTCCTCTAACATTTCTGGAGTTATGTTGTGTATGGCCATAGCCGCAAAAGAAATTTCACCCTTAGGCTTAAAGTACATATTAAACTCTTCTCCATCATCTGTTAAAAATGCCAGTTGAATCATCTCCTTCTCGAACAAATCTGTAGTTTCTGTATCGAAGCAGAGAAATTTATCTTTTTTATTTTCTTCAAATCCAAGTTTTATTTGGTCTAAGTCTTTCATGCTTTCATTGTACCATTTTTGAATTAGATTTGAAATTCTGATTAAAATTGTTATACTTTACTTTCCATAAAAAATTAAAAATGATTAAAAAAGAATTAATTGAAGAAATAAAAAGGAATAATATTTATACGGACTCAGTTAAGGAAGCCTTAAAACAGGCCCAGATTTCACACAAGAATCAATTGCGAGATGATCGTAATACAGTTTTGGAGGGTCATATCTACCCTATTGCCTTCAGTATTTTAAAGAGGTATCCAGGAAAAGATTTTCTTGAAGATTTGGTTGTTCTTGCTCTTTTACACGATACGATGGAAGACGATGATGATTTTGATGAAAAATCTTGTAGAAAAATTTTTAATGACGAAGTTTGTGAAAATGTCAAAAAACTTACAAAGGATGAGAAAACAATTAGAAGTTATAGTGGGAACAATGAGAATCTCTATGAACTTCTAAAATATCTTCGTAACAAAGAATATATTGAGGATGTAAATGATTCTAACGAAGTTTGTAGAATTGTAAAATTAGAAGATAGGATCAATAATTTGCAAAGCACTAAAAAAAATGGGACTACGCCACAAACTTTAAGATATATTATAGAGTCTGACACCTTATTTCATTCTTTGGCCAAAAGTATCAAATCTTTTGATTATATGCCTCTTCTAAAAAAGGAGATAGACAGATTATCCTCCTAGGATAGCGACTTGAATGGTTCTTTCTTTCGCTCTATCTAGTTCAATATACAATACTCTCTGCCATTGACCTAACTGCAACTTGCCCTCTATTAAATTTAGAACCACATTAGGAGAAAGATACATAGCTTTGCAATGTGAATGCCCATTAACACATTCATTGTCACACATATTTACTGTTCGAATGTCAAAATTATCATGATTATATTCTTCCTCTTCAGAGGCTAGCCTTTCGAGATTTTTTTTCATATCTTCTAGGAGTAAAGGTTCGTTTTCATTGAGTATGAGCATAGCAGTAGTATGCATAGTTTGTATATTTACAAGCCCATTGCCCATCTTAGAATTTTTAACAAAATCTAAGACTTTGTCTGTAATATCTACAATTTCAAATAGTTTTTTAGTTTTTATTACAATATTTTTGTTTTGAAATTTCATAGTGAATAATATAGCATAAATT
>SLSN01000081.1 GCA_007130415.1 Patescibacteria group bacterium | reverse complement strand
TTGTTTTCAATACCGATGATTTGGCAGAAAATTTACAAAAACAAGGAGCTTTCATCCCAGGTATTCGTCCGGGTAAATCAACTTCCTCATATTTGAAGAAAATCTCATTTAGACTTACTGCGGTAGGTGCAATATTTTTAGGTTTTCTGGCAATACTTCCAAACCTTCTCGTATATGCGGGTATTGTTCCAACAGTATTAGTCTCTGGTACAGGACTCTTGATTGCAGTTTCTGTGGCTTTAGAGATGAAGAGAAGATATGAAGCTTTAATGGTAGTAAGGAGCTATGACAAATACCTTTAAAAAGCCAAAAACAATTCTTGTTCATGGACCATCAGGAAGTGGAAAAGATACTCAGGTTGATCTTCTTGTAGAAAAATTCGGTTTTGAAAAAATAGGTACTGGAGAGATGTTTAGAGCTCTTTCAAAAAAAAGAAAGGATATTGCTGGGTTAATAAATTCGGGTAAATTTATCCCCTCAGAGCTCACCTATGAGCTTCTTAATGAATGGATGGAAAGTTATGATGAGAAAAAGGATTGGATTTTTGTTTCTGTTGTAAGAACAGATGATCAGATAGAGCTTTTTGATAATCTTTTGAGTAAGTTTGACAGAGAATTAGATTACTTCATACATTTCTCTCTCACCCCTGAAAAAGCTATAGAAAGAATGTCTTCGAGAAAAATTTGTTCAATTTGTGGTGAAAATTATCATGAGATACACAAGCCTGAAAAAGTACAAGGAGTTTGTGATAAAGATGGGGGTAAGCTTATAAAAAGGGATGATGATAAGCCAGAATCTATACGAAAAAGGTTAGAAGAATACGACAAATCTATATCACCAATATTGGGAGAATACGAAAAAAGAGGAGTGTTAGTAGATATAGATGCATCTCCTTCAATTGAGGAGATACATGCAGAGGTTTTAAGGCTTTTCTAGACATTTTTCACGAATAGTGATATCATCTAGAATTCCTTCGTGAATAATTGCATGAAGCACTATACTTTGTTATAATCCTAGGGATTTTTAATCTTAATTGAATTATGGAAAAAGACAGCAAAAAAGTGATAGAGGTTGACGGGGTTGTTACGGAGTGCTTACCAAATACTCAATTTTTAGTAGAAATTGAAGCTGGAGAACAAAAGCATACAGTGACAGGTTATCTATCTGGCAAAATGCGAATGCATTATATTAGAATTCTAGAGGGTGACAAGGTTAAAATACAGTTAACTCCTTATGACAAGGAGAGAGGGAGAATAGTTTTTAGATATAAGTAAAATGAAAGTACAAGCTTCTGTAAAAAAAAGGTGTCCGCATTGTTATGTTGCTCGCAGAGGTAAGACAGTATATATCTATTGTAAAAGAGAGCCCAAGCACAAGCAAAGGCAAGGTTAATTTATTAATTATATTAAATAATGGCAAGAGTTATTGGAGTTGAAATACCAAATGAAAAGAAACTAAAGATTTCTCTTACTTACATTTATGGTGTAGGTAACTCTAAAGCTCAAGATATTTTAAAAGCTACTAAGTTAGATGGAGAGTCTAGAACAAAAGATTTAACAGAACAAGAACTTAGTGTATTGAGAAAATATCTTGAAGATGATCACGAAATAGAGGGTGGTTTGAAGCAAAAAACGTTTAGAAATATAAAGAGATTAAAGGACACAAGATGCTATAGAGGTGTTAGGCACAAATTAGGTTTGCCAGTTAGAGGACAAAGAACTAAGTGCAATGCAAGAACAAGAAAAGGTAAGGGTATTGCTGTTGGTGGTTTAAAGGCAAAAATAACTAAAACTTAAAATATAATTTTTTACATTTAAAAGGTGGTAAAAGCTAAGAAAACAGGAAAGAAATCAAAGTCAAAAACAAAGAAAAATGTTCCTTCTGGAATTATTTCTGTACAAGCTACTTTTAACAATACAATAATCACTATTGCTGATTTGGAAGGTAATACATTGGCTCAAGGTAGTCCTGCAAAGATAGGTTTTAAAGGTTCAAAGAAGAGTACTGCATTTGCTGCAACAAAGGCAGCGACAGAAGTAGCGTTTGAAGTTATGAAGAAGTATGGTTTTAAGGAAGCTAAAGTATATATACAAGGAGCAGGTGCTGGTAGAAATGCTGCAGTAAAGGGTTTGGATTCTGCTGGTTTGAGATTGACCACTCTTGTTGATAAAACTGGTTTGCCTCACAATGGTTGTAGGCCTAAGAAAAGACCTAGAAAATAATATTAATCTTTAAATAAATGGGAAGATATACAGGACCAAAAGAGAAGTTAAGTAGAAGAGAGGGAGTTAATCTCTTTTTAAAGGGTGCTCGTTCTTTTTCACCTAAGGCTGGTATTGAAAGAAAACCTTTTCCTCCTGGACAACACGGAGCCAAAACAAGAGTTAGACTTTCAAACTATGGTAAACAGCTTAGAGAAAAGCAGAAAGTAAAAAGAGTTTATGGTTTACGAGAAAAACAATTCCATAACCTCTATACAAAAGCTGATAGATTATCGAAAATTAATGACTCTGATAAAGGTTTGGAATTTTTAAGACTTTTAGAACTTAGATTAGACAATGTTGTGTATCTTGCTGGTTTGGCTCCGTCAAGGTCTGCTGCCAGACAATATGTGACGCACAAACATGTGGAAGTTAATGGAGAAAACGTATCTATCCCTTCATATACTTTAAAAAAGGGAGATGAGGTAAAGCTTAAGGTAGCAAAACTTATGCCACTGGAAACATTTGTTAAAGTACCAAGATGGATTGAAAGTTCAAAAAATATCGCTAAGGTTACAGATCTACCAATTAGGGATGATATTGATGAAGGAATTAAAGAGAACTTAATTATTGAGTTTTACTCAAGATAACCTAAATTATTTAAATCAAATTAAAATATGATGGACTTTAAGGATATAACGGTAAAAATTAAGGAGGAAAAGGATAGCTCTGGAGTATATGAATTGTCTCCATTACCAAGAGGTTATGGAAATACACTGGCTAATTCATTGCGAAGAGTTTTACTTTCAAGTTTGCCTGGAGGAGGCATTACACAGGTTAAGATAGCAGGTATTGATCATGAATACTCTACTCTACCTGGTATCAAGGAGGATGTTTTAGAAATTCTCATGAATTTGAAAACTTTAAACTTCAAAATGGAAACAGAAGAACCTCAAATTTGTAAATTGAATTACAAAGGAGAAGGTGTAGTAAAAGGAAGTGATATTAAACTAACAGGAGGTATTGAAGTTATGAATCCTGATCAAGTAATTGCTACTTTGACTGACAAATCATCCGAGTTGGACATTGAATTGCAAATAGAAAGAGGAGTTGGTTACAAGGAAGTAAAGAAAGATGAAAGGAAAGAAAAAGGAGTCATTCAACTAGATGCAGATTTTTCTCCAGTACTTAACGTGACCTATGAAGTTTTGCAAGCAAGAAAAGGACAGCAAATGAATTTGGATAGTGTGTTTTTTACAATAACTACTGATGGTAGTATTACTCCAGTAGACGCTCTTCTTAAAGCAAGTGAAATTCTTCAGGATTTTGCTGGTAAAGTTATGATTGCACTAGGAGTACCAATAGATGAAGTTAAGCAAAAAGCAGAAGAAGCAAGAACAGCGGAAGAAAAAGAGGAAGAAGGAGATTCAGGTGATGAATTAGATAATTGGAAAATTGAAGATTTGCAACTTTCAAAAAGATCAAAAACAGGTTTACTTTCTGGAGGTTACAAAACAATTGGTGATTTGAGAGGTGTAACTAGAGCAGAACTTTTGGGATTGCCAGGTTTTGGTAACAAGTCTTTTAATGAGATCTATGAATTACTTAAAGAATATAATATTGAAATAGACGGAGAATAGTATATGAATAAAAGAACTTCTGGAGCAAAATTAGGTCGAAAGAAATCAGGTAGGGAAGCTTTGATTCGGAATCAAACGAGGTCACTTTTTTCTAATGGATTTCTTGTTACTACAACCCCTAAAGCTAAGGCTTTAAAAGGTGAAGTAGAAAGTTTCCTCTCTAAGATAAAGGAAGATTCTTTAGAAACTAAGAGAAAAATGCATACAACTCTAGGTAATGCTTCTTTGGTTGAAAAAGCTTCAGAATTAGTGAAAAAAGGAGAGACTAAAGTTGGTATAATTAAAGTTGGTTTTAGGGATGGAGATAATGCGGAAACCTCAAAAGTTACACTACTAGGATTTGAGGATCTATTTGGTAAAAAGAAGAAAGGTAAAACAAGTAAAACAGGTAAGAAGGAAGAAAAGAAAAAGGGAGAAACAGAGTTTGTAGAAGAAAAGAAAGATGATAAAGTTTTAGAAAAAGTTGATAAGAGTAAATTAAGCATAAAGGATAAATTTATTAACAAAGAAAGAGCAAGAAGTCGCTCAGGAATATAATTTACATTTAGATTGATATGAAACAGAAAACAACTTGGACAAAAGAAAAAGACATCGAAAGGAAATGGTATGTAGTTGATGTAAAAGGTAAAGTTTTAGGTAGAGCTGCTACTCAGATAGCAGAGCTTCTAATTGGGAAAAATAAAGTAGAGCAAGTACCAAATTTGGATTGTGGTGACTACGTTATAGTTCTTAACAGCGATCATGTAGATTTGACGAGAGGAAAGGAAAAAAAGAAAACATACTTTAGGCATAGTGGATATCCAGGAGGAGCAAAAGAGATAACTTTTGATAAACAAATGCTAAAGAATTCTACATTTGTAATTGAAAAAGCTGTGAAAAATATGCTTCCTAATAACAAGTTAAGAAGTTCAATGATGAACAGACTTTTTGTATATAAAGGCAGTGAGCATCAACATGAAGCTCAAAAACCTGAAGTTTTTAATTTATAAAATTCTAAAATGGTCAAAAAAAGAGGTAAATATACGGAGGGAATAGGCAGAAGAAAAGTTTCAACAGCTAGAGTCCGTGTTTATTCAGGTAAAGAAAATTCAACAATTAACGGAAAAGTAATAGATGAGTATTTTGCTGGTATCCCAGAGGCAAAGAAAATTTTAAAACCTTTGGAAGTTACTTCTTTGGAAGGTAAATATTACTTTACAGCGGTTGTTTCAGGAGGTGGAATTACAGGACAAACGGATGCTGTACAACTAGGTCTTGCTAGAGCTATATACAAAATGGAACCGGAACTTAAAGAGGTTTTGAGAAAGAATGGATTAATAACAAGGGATCCAAGAATGGTTGAGAGTAAGAAAGTTAATTTTAGGAAAGCAAGGAAAAAACCGCAATTCTCTAAGAGATAGTTTTACTTTTTATATTATAATAATGGCTTTTTCTGAAGGAATGAGAGATTTGATAAAAGAAAGGGCTAAATATAAAAGTGAATTGAGTTGTAGGGAGTGTGATTTCTTACAATGTGCCCATTTTTTTCATGATAAGAATAATCCTAAATATGATAGCCCAGAAATGGGCCTTTTAGTTACTGACATAGAACATTTTATTTACCATGAAAGGTTTCGTAAAAAACCTTGGCGTATAGGTTTGAAAACACATCAGAACGATGAAACGATACAAAAAGCTTGGGACAGGATATTAGAACAGAGGGTATATAATTTAGAAGGTATTGCAGAAGAGATTAACGAAGCGAAAGAATCTTGGGATAAGTATTTTGAAAAAATAGAAAGTTTTTTTGATCATCCAAAATCAAATCAAAAAGTTTCCACTATTATTGGAGCTTAGTTTTTCAAAATCTCCTTTTGTGTTATCATCGAGTGAGTAAACTTTAAACAGTTTTTATGAAAAAATATTCTTCAGTACAGGTAGCTTTTGAAGGACACCCGGATAGGGTTTGTGATATTGTTTGTGATGCCCTGCTTGATGAATATCTTAGAGAAGATCCGGATTCTAGTATAGATATTGGTGCGATGTTAATGAAAAACAGAATTGTTTTGGCAGGTGAAGTTTCTAGTGGTGCGAAGTTTGATGTAGATGATGTAGTTAGGAGAACTTTGAAATCAATTGGATATACGGATGAAAAATTTGGTCTTGATGCTTACAAAGTTGATATAGAAAAGAATTTTAAAAAACAGTCACAAGACATAGCTAGAGGAATAAATGCAGATGACAAAAGTGATCAAGGTGCTGGTGATATTGCAACAATATATGGTTTTGCTACCGACTATTCAAACAACTACATGCCTACTTCTCTTGAAATTGCTTGGAATATTGCAAATAGGATTAGAGAAGTTTTTCTTTCTGGAATAATTGAGGGAATAGGTCCGGATGGAAAAGTACAAGTTATTATGGAGTACGATGAGCTTAAGGCTGTTAAGATAGAAGCCATAATTTTAGCAATACAGCATTTACCCGATGTTGATTCAGAATGGCTTCGCATGGAAATCATGGAAAATGTGCTTAATGTCGTTTGTGGTGGCTATACCTGTGAAAACACAAAAATACTTGTTAACACAGCAGGGAAATTTTTACTTGGGGGGCCAATGGTAGAGTTAGGTATGTCAGGTACAAAAATGGATATGTACACTTACGGTGGTTTCGCAAACTCTGGAGGTAATACTTTCTCAGGAAAAGATCCCTACAAAATAGATAGAACAGGTTCTTTAATGGCAAGAAAAGTGGCTAAATACATAGTTGAACAAGGAATGGCAGAAAAGTGTGAGGTTATGGCAAGCTATGCTATTGGTTTGGTTGAACCAGTTATAGTAGATATTGATACATTCAACACAAGTAATGATGATTCCGAGGATATAAAGAAAATAGTACAGGAAGAATTTTCTTTTTCAACTGCAGAAATTGTGGAAACCTTAGACCTTTTAAATCCAATTTATCAAAATCTTTCAAAGTATGGACACTTTGGAAGAGATGAGTTGGAATGGGAAAAATAGCCCAAAAATGATATAATATCACCGTAGCAAGTATTCTAGATGATTGCTTGAAGTTCTTTTGAATTTTAAGAGGAAAGTCTGGACTTCGTGTCCGTCTCGAACATATCGAGATAGGTGCCAACGAAAGTTGGGGGGGAGTGATCTTCCGGAGAAAAGGGCAACAGAAAGTTATACCGCCGAGAAATCGGTAAGGGTGAAATGGTAGTGTAAGAGACTACCGGTTTACTAGGCAACTAGTAAATGCGAGGCAACCCCCACCTGAAGCAAAGTTTTGAACTGCGTAGATAAATGATCATCTAAACAAAATCCGGCTTATTGAATGCTTGCTACAGTTATTCCATTAAGAAATTCTTTTACATCCATTACCCTCTTTCCTTCTATTTGCAATTTCAGAATCTCAATTGTTCCTTTTTTCGTACCTATGGATAATTCCAGATCTTTAGTAGAGAATTCTTTTGGCTTTAAAACTTTCTCTTCATTTATTTTCACATCAAAAATCTTTGCTTTTTTACCATTAATAACTACCCAAGCGACAGGCCATGGAACAAAAGCCCTAACCATTCTCTCTATTTGCTCAGCTGTATGTTTTTTAAAATCAATTTTTGCTTTTTCTTTACTAATATTTTCTTTGTAACAATATGTCGCTTTACTTTCATCCTGAACCTGCTCATGAATATTCCCACTTATCCATTTTTTTAAAACTTCTGGAAGAACCTCAGTTGTTTTTTTAACAAGTCTTTTACGTAGCGTTATATTCGTATCATCCTTTTTAATTTCTTCTTTAAATTGAGCCAACATATTACCACCGTCTAACTCTCTACTCATCCTAATTATTGTAATACCAGCATATTCATCACCGTTTAAAATGGCCATTTGAATTGGTACTGCCCCCCTGTATTTTGGAAGAAGAGAGAAATGTATATTAATAGATTTGTATCTTGGAGATTCTAGAAAAAATTCAGGTATAACTTCTCCAAAAGATTTACAAACATTAATTTCTGGTTTAAAAATTTTCAAAGCTTTTTCATATCTTTCTATTTTACTTTCAGTATGGTAAACAACAATGTTTTTTTCTTTGCAGTATTTTTTAATATCAGTTTCAACGATTTCTTTCTTTCTACCTACAGGTTTATCAGGTTGAGTTATAACCCCAACGATTTCAAAGTTTGGATTTTCGTTTAGTGTTTTTAAAGTTTCCAAAGCCTCATGATTAGAACCAAGGAAAAGTGTCTTTACAGTCATATTTTTTCTATAGAAATTATTATATACTCTGTATTATATACTAAATTCAAAACTTCTAAAAAATGAAAACGATTCTTGTAACAGGGGGAGCTGGATATATCGGTTCACATATGGTTCATTATCTTTTGGAGAAAGATTTTAAGGTGATTGTTTTGGATAACTTTTCAAATTCAGATATGTCTAGGCTTGAAAAGATTCAGGAGATTACTGGTAAAAAAGTTGAAGTGGTTGAGAAAGATTTAACAGATGATTTGAAAAATTTAAAATTTACAGGAGACATTGATTCAATCATTCATTTTGCTGCACTCAAATCAGTCCCAGAATCAATGGAAAAGCCTTTAGAATATTACTTTAACAATGTTTACGGTACTTTGAACCTTACAAAGTGGGCAATGGATAATGACATTAGAAAAATCGTATTTTCCTCTACCTGTGCTGTATATGGGGATGTAGAGTTTGATGTTTTGACCGAGAGGACACCAACAAACCCACTTTCTGTTTATGGTAAAACAAAATTGTTTTCAGAGAAAATTTTAGAGGATACACCAAATTTAAATGCTGTTTCGCTTAGATATTTCAATGTTGTTGGTAACATTGAAAGCGGTGAATTTGGAGATGATGTTTATGGTCCAGCAATACTCCCCTCTATTCTAAGGTCATATTTTAAAAAAGATGTTAAATTAGAAATATATGGAGATGATTACAATACAAAAGATGGTACTCCAGTAAGAGACTATATTCATGTTGAGGATTTGGTTGATGCTCATTTTAAGGCTTTGGAATTTATGGGGGAAAATGAAGGTTTTAAAGTTTTTAATATCGGTACTGGTACTGGGTATACCCTACTAGAATTAATTAAAACCTTAGAAGAAATGGTTAAAGAAGAAATCCCATATGAAATTAAAGAAAGAAAGCTTGGTGATGTTGAAAGGGCTGTTGCTGATTCAACTCTTGCAGAAAAACTTTTAAATTGGAAGGCTCAAAAAGATCTTGAGGATATTTTTAAATCTATGTTGAAGTATTATGAGTATCAAAAATTTCGGTAAAAATTTAATCTTTCTTCCAGATGCAACAAAGGGTGCTATAAAGTTTTTAACCACAGAACAAATTAGATCTACTGGTACTGAAGGTCTTGTTGTAAATACCCTTCATCTTTTGATGAATCTTGGTGTTGAAAAGATGCAAGAATTGGGAGGTATAAAAAAAATAATGAATTGGAATGGATATGTACTTAGTGATTCTGGAGGTTTCCAAGTGTATTCTTT